>JAJOKU010000076.1 GCA_021129695.1 candidate division NPL-UPA2 bacterium | reverse complement strand
TGTTTCCTAAGACCTCGTGCTTTACTGGAAAAAAGTGGGTTGAAATGAATTTTTTCGGTAGGCTAAAGGGTTGAAATAAATACAGAGGGAGTTATTAAATCAGCTAAGAGTATGAGAAACCTCAACCCTAAAAGGGGTTTGGGGGAAAGAATTTCCCCCAAGGTTTCTGGGGGGAGCAGGGAACGAAGTGAACGTTGAGGGGGGTGCGGTAGAACCCCCCTTAAGGAACGAGGCGATAGCCGAGAGACGGGTTGGAGGGTTCGAATCCCTCCAGGCCTGCCAGAGACATGAGAAGCCGCAACCTCAAAAGGGGTTGGGGGGGGCTGATAGATGTTTACACGGATTAAGCGTTTCTTAATTGAGGTTAAGGCAGAGTTGAAGAGAGTATCCTGGACGAATCGGAAGGAATTAGTCGCCTCCACTTCGGTGGTGATAGTTACTGTCCTTCTCATTGCTATCTTTGTTTTTCTGGTCGATATTCCATTCTCCAATATAATGAGGCTTATCTTAAAGCGTGGAGGATGAGCTATGAGTAGAAAATGGTATGTAGTTCACACGCTATCTGGATGCGAGAACAAGGTTAGGGCCAGCCTGGAAAAGCGAATCGATTCTCTGGGCGTTCGGGATTCGATTTCCAGAATCCTGATCCCGACAGAGGAGATATCTGAGGTTAGAGGTGGTGAGAAAAAGGTGACTACCAGAAACCTCTTCCCGGGATACGTTCTGGTGGAGATGGAGATGAACGAGAAGACCTGGTATCTGCTAAAGAGCATCCCGGGGGTCTCTGGCTTCCTTGGTTCTGGCCGGGAACCAGTCGCCTTGGAGGAAAAGGAAATTGAAAGTATATTGAAGGCAGCTGAAGAGAAGAGGGCTAAGCCTAAACCAAAAGCGGTCTTTGAGCTGGGAGAGAGAGTTAGGGTGGCGGAAGGTCCCCTAACTAACCTCAGTGGGGTGGTGGAGGAGTTGAATCCAGAAAAGGGGAGACTCAAAGTGATGGTCTCTATTTTCGGTCGGTCTACTCCTGTTGAACTTGAATACTGGCAGGTGGAGAGCATATAAAAGTGGCTAAGAAAGCGATTGCCCGGATAAAGCTACAGGTGCCAGCCGGCAAAGCCAATCCGGCCCCCCCGGTTGGTCCGGCCCTGGGGCAACACGGAGTAAACATTATGGAATTCTGCCAGGCCTTTAATGCTCGAACCCAGGGAAAGGAGGGGTTGGTTATTCCAGTGGTAATAACTGTCTATCAGGACCGTTCTTTCTCTTTTGTTACCAAGTCTCCTCCAAGTGCTATCTTATTGAAAAGGGCGGCTGGGATTGCTAAGGCTTCCGCTCAGCCTAATCGGGAGAAGATAGCTAAAGTTACCAGGGATAAAATACGAGAGATTGCTCAGACAAAAAGGGAAGACTTGAATGCAGTTGATCTGGAAGGAGCCATACGAATGATAGAGGGAACAGCCAGTAGCATGGGAATTGAGATAGAGGAATAAGACAGTGCGCCGGGGCAAGAGATATAGAGAAGCGGTCAAGTTAATGGAAAGGGGAAAAGTTTATTCTTTGGAGGAAGCAGTTAAACTTTTAAAGACAATGCCAAAGGGTAAATTTGATGAGACAGTAGATCTTTCTCTAAAATTAGGTATCGATCCCAAGCAAGCTGATCAGCAGGTGCGGCGGACGCTGACCTTACCGCATGGGACGGGCAAGAAGGTGAAGATAGTGGTCTTTGCCAAAGGGGAGAAGGCCAAGGAGGCTGGGGAGACCGGGGCAGACTTTGTTGGAGCTGAGGAGCTCATAGAGAAGATAAGTGGAGGATGGACCGAGTTCGATGTGGCCGTGGCCACTCCGGATATGATGAGGGAAGTTAGTAAGCTCGGGCGTCTGCTTGGTCCGCGGGGTTTAATGCCCAATCCGAAAGCAGGTACAGTCACTTTTGAATTGAAAAGCACTATTCGAGCTATTCGAGCAGGAAGGATAGAGTGCCGAACTGATAAATCTGGCAATTTACATCTAGTGGTGGGGAAGGTTTCCTTCAATGACAACTGGCTTATCACCAACACCGCAGCTGCGGTGGAGGCAGTGTTGCAAGCTAAACCTTCCACCTGCAAGGGTCGGTACCTGAGGAGTGCCACCGTGTCCTCAACCATGGGGCCAGGAATCCGCCTTGATGTTAATCAGTTGGCCAGTTTAACTGGGTGAAAGTTTTCTTATGGGCCGGGAAGGGAAAGAAACAATAGTTAGGGATTTAGCTGAGGCATTGAGGAGAGCTGAGACAGCTATTATCACTAACTATCGAGGCCTGAAGGTGGAGGAAATTAGCGACCTGCGTAGACGGCTGCGAGAGGTCGGGGCTGAATATCTGGTGGTCAAGAATACCTTAGCTCGGCTAGCCGCTAAGGAGAGCCGGTTAGAGAAATTGGATCAATTTTTGGTGGGCCCGACTGCTTTTGCTCTTGCAGGTGGTGATCCAATTAGCCTGGCCAAGGCCTTAACCAACTTTTCTGAAAGACACCAGGTTCTCGAGATTAAAGGAGGAGTTTTTGGAAGGGAAATTCTTAGCCCCGATCAGGTTAGGTTGTGGGCCACTCTACCCAGCCGAGCAGAGCTTTTAACTATGGTTACGGCTATCATTAAGAGTCCGTTATCTAATCTGGTAAATATTCTCCGGGGAACTATAACCAGTCTGATTTATGTTTTGGAAGCAGTCAAGAATAAGACAACCACAGAGAACACAGAGAACAGAAGCTAGAGTATAAATAAAACACAAAATTTATGTATTTCTCTGTGTCATCGTGGTTTACAGCGAAGCAGCACTGCCTCAGCACTGCTTCGGCTGCCTTCGGCACTGCCTTTGGCTGTGTGCTTTGCGGTGCTTCACCGTAAACTCTGTGACCTCTGTGGTTACGAATTTTTTGGGGAGTGAGGACGATGCCAAAGCAGAAACTAATGAGGAAAACAAGAAGGGGAGGAAGAAAAAAGAGATGGTTGAGGACAAGGTGAAGGAGGAGAAGGCTGAGATAGCCGAGGCCCAGAGCCAGAAAGCGGTGACTGAGGGAGCAGAAAAGGGTAAGGAGTGGGATGATGAAAACAAGCCCGAAGTAGGTGAGGAGGAAACGAAAGCGAAGACGGTCCAGGGGAAAAAGGTGGAGCCTGAGGAGAAAAAAGTCGTAGTTATCTCTAAGAAGGCATCGGAGATTATTTCCGCGGTTGAGAAGATGACTGTCCTGGAGCTCTCAGATTTAGTCAAGGCCCTGGAGGAGAGATTTGGGGTAGTGGCCGCTGCCCCGGTAGCGGCTGGAGCAATGGCCGCCGCTCCCTCCGCAGGTCAAGAAGAAGAGAAGACAGAATGGACTGTTCATCTCACTGCCGTCGGAGAGAAGAAGATTCAGGTGATCAAAGAGATAAGGGAGGTCACCAACCTCGGCCTGAAGGAGGCTAAGACATTGGTAGACGAGGCTCCGAAACCGGTTAAGGAAGCAATATCCAAGGAAGAAGCGGAAGAGATAAAAGCTAAGTTGGAAGCAGCTGGGGCAACCGTGGAACTAAGATAAAAATAGCCACGGATGAGCACTGATAAAAGACATTTATAAGCAGTATCAAAAATAAAAAGTGAAAAATCGAAAACACATAATTAAAAATGAAAAAATATTTTTATGTTTTAGGGGTATGCACTTGACTCCAGTTGTTATAATCTCTTGTCATTTAGGAGG
>JAJOKU010000019.1 GCA_021129695.1 candidate division NPL-UPA2 bacterium | reverse complement strand
TAAATTTACGGACAACAGGAAGTCCTAATCTGCGTTGCATAAGCGCCAAAGTCTCAACGATTATATAGGAGGAAGTAACCAGCAATACCTCTTTATCAAGCAAATTCTGATAGGCTTCTCTTGCCTGACTATACATTTCATCTGAACGATCACTCAAAGCGTAAAATGCTGAGGTATCAACAAATACACTCATGGTCGGAGCCCTGCCAGGTAATCATCATGATGGACAGCAATATCCTTCAACCTACTCTTTCCCACCCCCACAAAGCTAAAAGCTCGCTTCCTTTTGTAGTCGGTTTTTGATGGTTTCAAGGTCTTGTCTAGAAGGCGTCTGATTTCCCCAGAAAGAGAAACATGGTCATAAAATGCCCTTTGTTTTAGTTCTCGATACTGGCTTTCTTTTAATTGGATCTGGGTTCGTACCACTCCAAATCACCTCCTGTTACACTATAACATAATGTAATCATTATGCCAAACCCCTCAGACATCGAATATCACCTGCCCTTGCCAGTACTGCCTGTGACACGTAAGAGTGCTGCACTGCTTCGGCTGCCTTCGGCACTGCCTTTGGCTGTGTGTTTCACCGTGTTTCACCGTAAGTTTTTGCACCTTAAGCTCATGGTAAGTCACTGCCTTAATCTCTGTTTTTAATCGGTGCCGCTCGAGATCCACTTTTTCTCCCTGTGCCCGGGCGGATATTGCCTGGTCAGTTAATTTATCAATGGCAAATTTTTTAAAAATCATCTCCTTGCCGTTGTATTGATAGAGAAGCTCGCTCAGCCAGGACAAAAAAAGCTCCTCAAGGTTGGGGGCTTCCTGTTTTATCTTCAGCGTCTCTTTCGCCTGCACATTTTTCAAATCTGTTAGAATATCAAACATGGCATAGCCAGCATTAGCGAAGAGCTCCTCCCTGGTCCTCCCGAAGACCCGAAGGCCTAAATCAGCGGTATGGTTGAAGGTCTCGTACCGGCCTTTGGCCAGTACTGCCTGAGAATCGGCGGTGCTTTGCGGTACTCCACCGTATTTCTTCATTCCTCCTTCACCACCCTGGCCACACCAACCACTTCATCCTTCTTGTCCAGGCGGATGAGGCGAACCCCCTGAGTGTTGCGGCTGAGCACCCGGATGGGAGCTATCGGGATACGGATGACCCTTCCCTGAGAGCTGATGAGCATCAGTTCATCCCTGTCCACCACCCTCTCTATGCCAACCACCGAGCCGTTGCGCTCGGTCGTCTTGATATTGACAACTCCCTTCCCTCCCCGGCTCTGGGTCCGATATTCAGAGAAGAGACTTCGCTTTCCATATCCATTGGCGGTAACCGAAAGCAGAGTGGCTTCCTTGCCCTTCGGGCACTGCTTCGCTGTGTCAATGACCTGCATTCCCACCACTCTATCCTTCTTCTCAAGCTTTAGCCCTTTTACCCCCCGGGCTGTTCTCCCCACTGCCCGTACCTCAGCTTCCTTAAAGCGGATAGCCTTCCCTTGCTCGGTGGCTAAGACCAATTCTTCACTTCCTCTGGTTAGCTTAGCCTCAATGAGCCGGTCTCCTTTATCCAGAGTAAGCCCAATGATTCCATCGGCCCGGGGATGGCTGTAGGCAGCCAGAGCGGTCCTCTTGACAATCCCTCTCTCGGTGACCATAACAATAAAATGACTGGCGTCAAATTCTCTCACTGGAACGAAAGCAGTTATCTTCTCCTCGGGGCTCAACCTAAGGAGATTGATGATGGCCTTGCCTTTGGAGAGTCTCCCTGCCTGTGGAACCTCGTAAACCTTTAGCCAGTAAACCCTTCCTGAATTAGTGAAGAAGAGGATGTACTGATGGGTGGAGGCAATAAAGAGATGTTCGATGAAATCCTCTTCCTTGGTTCCGGCGCCGGTAACTCCTTTACCTCCCTGCTGCTGCTGGCGATAGGTGGAGACGGGAAGCCGTTTAATATAGTTAGCATGGCTTATGGTAATGACCATGTCCTCTTCGGCAATCAGGTCCTCTACCGAGAAATCGGTGGTTTCATCCAGAATCTCTGTTCTTCGGCGATCTGCGTACTTCTCCTTTACCTTGAGAAGTTCATCCTTAATGATGTTTAGTATTTGTTGTTCGCTGGCTAAGATGGACTGGAGTTTAACAATCCTCTTGATTAAATCTAAGTACTCCTCATTAATCTTCTTTCTCTCCAATCCAGTCAAACGCTGCAATCTCATGTCAAGGATGGCCTGGGCCTGCTCCTGGGTCAGCTTAAACCGTTTCATAAGATTCCCTCTGGCCTGGTCAACCTCACGAGATTCCCGGATGGTCTTGATGACAGCATCTAACCTGGACAGGGCAATCTTCAGTCCCTCCAATATATGTGCTCTTATTTCTGCTCTTTTCAGATCATATTCAGTGCGGCGTCTGACCACCTGCTTGCGATGCTCTAGATAAAGTTGGAGGCACTGTTTCAGGTTTAACACCCGGGGACGACCATCTACCAGGGCAAGCATAATCACCCCGACGGTAGTCTGTAGCTGAGTGTGTTTATAGAGTTGATTGAGGATGATCGTTGGTTCCTCCCCCCGGCGTAGTTCCACTACTATCCTCATCCCATCCTTATCGGATTCATCCCTTATATCGCTTATTCCTTCTATCTTCTTCTCCCGAACCAGAGAAGCCATGGTTTCCAGGAGATTGGATTTGTTTATCTGATAGGGTATCTCGGTGATAATGATTCTCTCCCTATCTCTTTTCTTGACTTTCTCAATGGATGTTCTCGCCCGAAGCTTAATGATGCCTTTCCCGTTAGTATAAGCTTCCTTTATCCCTTCCCGGCCAAAGATGAGAGCGGCGGTGGGGAAGTCCGGGCCAGGGACAATCTCAATTAGTTTCTCAACGGTCACCTCGGGCAGGTCAATCAACTTCACCAAGGCCTCAACTATTTCCCCTAAATTGTGAGGAGGAATATTGGTGGCCATTCCCACCGCAATTCCGGAGCTACCATTGATCAAGAGGTTGGGGATGCGAGAAGGGAGAATAGTCGGCTCCTTCAGGGTATCGTCAAAGTTAGGCATGAAATTTATCGTCTCCCGGTCAATGTCGGCCAGCAGTTCTTCGCTTAAAGGAGAGAGCCTCACCTCAGTATACCGCATGGCCGCCGGAGCATCTCCATCAACAGAACCAAAGTTTCCCTGTCCATCTATCAATGGGTAGCGGAGACAGAAGTCCTGAGCCATGCGCACCAGGGCGTCGTAGACGGCTACATCTCCATGTGGATGATATTTTCCCAAGACCTCGCCGACCACCCGGGCTGATTTCTTATAAGGCTTGTTGCTGCTTAAGCCCAGCCCCTGCATAGCATAGAGGATCCTTCGGTGCACCGGCTTCAGGCCATCCCGAACATCGGGAAGAGCCCTCCCCACAATTACGCTCATGGCGTAGTCTAAGTAGGAGCTTTTCATCTCATCTTCAATGTAAACCGGCGTTACTTTCTCATTGCGGGTATACATTTTTCTCCCCTACCAATTCAGGCAATAGACCCATAGACATCAGGCTCCTTCTGTGATCCTCTTTACACCAATAAATCCCATAGGTTAATCTACCATGTATTTTTAAGTCGGTCAAGCAGTTTTTTGACGAGACGGAGAGGAAGGGTTAGTGCATGCACCCCTATAAATATAGTTCAATTCGCAGGGCTTGAGAAACCTTATACACGAGTTACGCACCCTTTTTGTAACTATTTGATAATCAATGGGTTAC
>JAJOKU010000009.1 GCA_021129695.1 candidate division NPL-UPA2 bacterium | reverse complement strand
TGGCTAAGAATCGCGTAACTCATGAGGACAGGGAACTATTGAAAGCGGCTAAAGTCAAAGAAGATTTCACCAAGACTGACCCCTGGCGAGTATTCAGGATTCAAGGTGAGTTCGTGGAAGGGTTTGATACTCTATCCAAAGTAGGACCGGCGGTGGCCATTTTCGGGTCATCACAGTTTGATAAACAGAATCCATATTACCAAGCAGCCGCCAAAACGGCAGAAACCTTATCACGGGCTGGCCTGACCATCATTACTGGCGGTGGCCCTGGGATTATGGAGGCCGCCAACTGGGGGGCACACCGGGCGGGTGGTATCTCAGTGGGTTGTAACATTGACCTTCCTAATGAGCAGATGCCCAATCCCTACCAGACTATAAGGCTACATTTCCATTACTTCTTTGTGCGGAAGATGATGTTCGTCAAATATTCTGTGGCTTTCGTCATCTTCCCGGGTGGTTTCGGCACCATGGACGAACTTTTTGAATCCCTTACCCTTGTCCAGACGGGAAAGATCCAACATTTCCCGGTCGTTCTCTTCGGGTCAGACTATTGGGGGAAACTTTCACAGTGGATACAAGATTGTATGCTCAGGGAAGGATGTGTCTCCGAGGAGGACCTATCACTCTATACTATCACCGATGACCCAGAGGAAGTGGCCCAGGTCATTATTGAGAATTCTAAGAAGCACGGCTATATAACATAGTGCAAAGATTAAAAATCAAATATAAAAAATTCCTCACCCGCTAAAGCGGGCTCGTCACAACTTTTTTACTGTATAGGAATTTTCACTCCCTCTAGGGGAGCACTTCACTCCCTTTGGGGAGCACTTTAGTGTAGTGTAATAGTAAGGAAAGTATTCTATACTGTCAAAAACACAAGCCAAAAATGCAGGACTTTTAGATATGTCTTTGATATTTACTTTTTGATTTTTGATATTTCACCAGTTCTCCCTCCATGTCTTCCAGATGGTGTAGGGTAGCTTTGGGATGTAGTAGCCAGCTATCCCAGTTAGGATGAGAGCCAGACTTCGTCTACACTTTGCCACCTCCCTGGGCTGAAAGGTACCGTTTCGGTAAGCGTTATCCAGAGCGCTGTAGGTCCCTAAAAGACCACTGCCCTCGAAGCAGTGGCGCACTCTATCTGAAGCTGTTCTGCGGAGAAGCTCCTTGGGAAGAGGATAAATCTGGTTTAGCTCGTGATAGAGTGCTTTGCTCTCCCGGCTATATCCGAGGAGGGCAACCGAGGCCCGTATCTTTTTATATTGGTCCCTGTCCAGGGGAAGGTCCTCCTCTAAATTGACAATCCTATCTATGGCCTCTAAAAGCACTCTGATTCGATCCAGGTCCCAGACTGAGTCAAAGATTCTAAGTTCTATTGTCCCCAATCGCCTGGAGATGATGATATCCTGAAACCGGTACCGAGGGTTATCTCGCAATGGACCAATGAAAGGGGAGTGATAGATGCGGTAGGACTGCCCGAAATACTGCCCTGCCCGATAAGGTGAGTTCACTGTCAGCAGAGAAAGCAAAGGAAGGAAGTGAGCCAAGTTTGAGTAAGCTCGTCTTCTATCAGGGAAATTGCCAATGTGTATGTGCAGGGCGCAGGTCTTGGAATAAGATTTAAAGTCTATAAGATGTCCAATGGGCAGGATGAGCCCGGGGCAGACCCGAGCCAGGTCCTTTCTTCGCTTGATCAAATCCTCCATCAACTTATGGACATCCGGAGAGATGCGAGTGGCCAATTCAATTCCAGCCATCAGTCCAGTGGCAATATCGGGAAGATGGGAAAGGTTTGAGGCAGTATAAAAATAGTTAAGGCGGGGGTTGTGGAAGAGAAGTTTGCTTAGATAGAAGAGAGATTGCAGGCTTGGCCTGCGCTCCTCAATTACGAAGACCTCCTCCTCAATACCATAGGTGGGCACAAGACGATGGTTATCCTCTTTTCTCGACCAGTTCTGACTCTAAGAATCCTTCCAGCTTCCTGCTTCGCTTTGGATGGCGGAGTTTCCTCAGAGCCTTGGCTTCTATCTGGCGCACTCTCTCCCTGGTCACTTTGAAGATGGATCCCACCTCTTCCAGGGTGCGGGGGTAACCATCTCCAATGCCAAATCGAAGTCGCAGCACCCTCTGTTCTCTCTCCGTTAAAGTCTCCATCACCTTCTCCATCTGCTCCTTGAGCATGAGGAAGGCAGTGGCGCTGGCTGGACAGATTGCTTCTTTATCCTCGATGAAGTCACCGAAGTGGCTGTCTCCTTCATCCCCAACCGGGGTCTCCAAAGATATTGGTTCCTGGGCAATTTTCAGTATCCCCCTTACCTTTTCCACGGCCATCATCATCACCTCAGCTAGCTCTTCGGGAGCTGGTTCCCGTCCATATTCCTGGACAAGGTAACGAGAGGCCCTGACCAGCTTATTGATGGTCTCAATCATATGAACTGGAATGCGAATGGTCCTGGCCTGATCGGCAATGGCCCGGGTTATAGCCTGTCTAATCCACCAGGTAGCATAGGTAGAGAACTTATATCCCCGACGATACTCAAACTTATCTACGGCTCTCATCAGGCCGATATTTCCTTCCTGAATGAGGTCGAGGAAAGATAAGCCCTGGCCAGTATACATCTTGGCGATTGACACTACCAGGCGAAGATTGGCTTCCACCAACATCTTCTTAGCTCTATCTAACTTTCTTTCCTCTTCCTCTGTCAAACGGAGGAATCTGCGGATTTCATTCTTATTTGCTCTTGCCTCTTCCTCCAGCTTTCGAATCTTTCTCTCCTCACTTCTAAGCTCCCGGTAGAAACTGTTAATCTCCTCTCGACTCAGGCCGCTCTCCTTGGCTGCCTTCCTGGCCTCCTCAGACCCCTTAGCCACTCTTCGAGCTAATTGCCTAATCTCCTTCATTTTTAGACCAGCCTTTCTTTCCACTTTTTCTATATCCCTTTCTGCTTTCTCTATCTTTGCCAGTAATCCATTGAGCTCGGAGATAATTGTTCTCATCTCCTCTTGACTTAGGCCAAATTGCTTTTCGGCTTGGATGATTTTCTGCTTTACTTTTTCCCTCTCTGCCAAAAGCTTCTCTTTCTCCTTAGGGGGCAGCGTCTTTTTTTTCAACTGTTTCTTGAGTCTGGCTAATTCAGTCTCCCCTTCCTTTAACCTATCCATAAGTTTGGGAAGCTGCCTCAGGAGTCTTTTGGTCGCCTTGGGTGACCTCGTTTCGCCTACCCGCCTTCCCTTTAACATCTTTTGCCCTAAGCTCATCAGCTCCTTAGCGGTAAAGTCAGCATCCAAAACCAGATTCCTTAAGTTTTCCTCGGCCCTCTCCATCTCCTCAGCCAATTGCCTCTCCTCTTCCCGAACCAGCAGCGGCACCTGTCCCATCTCCCTCAAGTACATTCTCACCGGGTCTTCTATTCCCACCTCTTCCGGAAAGACCTTCTTCGATTCCTTCACCTTAGCCGCTTTCCTCTTCTCATAGGATTCTTCGGTGGGGACAATCTCGATATCCATATCTCCAAGCATAACCAGGATATTATCGATCTCCTCAGAGGAAACGACCTCATGAGGGAGAAGGTCATTCACCTCAGCGTAGGTGAGGTGACCTTTCTCCTTTCCCTTCTTAATGAGCTTCTTTACCTCTTCTCTTATCTCCACTTCAGCTATTCACCCCTCCATAAAATATTAAGGCTCTTCTCCAAAAATAGTAGTAAGCAGAACCTGTATTGCTTATGACCTCAGCT
>JAJOKU010000163.1 GCA_021129695.1 candidate division NPL-UPA2 bacterium | reverse complement strand
GAATGTGTCCCGACGATAAAAATATCCCAAAAGGGGTTAACTGTCAAACTTGCATTAATTGTAATGAATTATACAGCATCGTTCTATTATGTATTGTGGTTTAGTTATATCTAAATAGCAATACATTTAAGTGATAAAAAGTTCAAGCCCCCAAGCTGTTTTTGATACCTGTATCTTGTCTTAGTTAAAATGTTATCATAAGAAAACAGAATCATTACTCTTCAGTGGCTTCCCTTGATTCATCAGCCGGACAGCTTCCTCCATATGTGCGACCCTGATGACTTTCCCTCTGTTTTCTGCATTTTGGGCATATATTGTGGCAAGCGCTGCAGTATTTCCTCCCACAATCAGGGCATGTTTTGAAACAGCGAGCGCAGACAATATGAAGCTCATCGTCACACACATAGTAAGGCTTCCGTGGGTTAAAACATGACTCACATGGCAGGGCATCAATTTGTCTCGTCATAGGGTTAAAGGTGATTGGAAACTGTCTGGAGGAAAGCCTGCGCTTTATATTTATCCAGAATACAATGGATTGTGTCCCTACGCGGATAGTTGAGACTGGTTCTATCTTGATGTTCAGTGCGTATTTTGCAACTAAGTCCTGAATTTTCCATTTGCGCTCTGCTTCTATTACATCTATCTTATTAAACAGCTTATCTAAGCCATCACCCTTTATTGTTCTGTCTTCTATCTGCTTTTCAATCCGGCTATCTAAATCTTGCTCCATCCTTTGTATCTCTCGCATGGTATCGCTACTGGCATGCTCCTTCATCGCTTGCAACAAATTAAGTTCGCTCATCGCATTAGCAAGAGCTTTCTTCTTTAGAGCCTTTTTTGTCTCCTTCTTGAGCGTCCCATAATACTCATATACCCTCCTAATGTCGCGGTTAAGCCTCCTATCAAGGCTTTTGATAAAATCCCCCAATTCTTCTTCCACAAGACGGGCACTTGCAGAATACGCTGATTGAAACACTTTCTTTATCTCATGCCTTTCAACATCTTTTAGTTCATCCTCCATCTCCTTCAAGTCTATAGCGCCGTGTTCAAAAGGCATGGTGGAAAGATTCACTTCATTTATCAATAGTGGCAGGATACCCTCACGCTTTTCATCGGATAATGCCGCATACTTAAAATAAAAGAGCAGGTAGGATATGTTCTTAACCTCGCTTTTGCCTAAGCGGAACGTTGCATTATTGAAGGCAATCTTTTCAGAAATTAACCTTGATAGCTTCTCAATATTTGGGGTGTAGGACTGACAACCTGCAACAGAGAACCTTCCCCTCCCGGCAAAAAGATCCCCCAGGGAAGTGAAAAACTCGGAGTCGAACGATGCATAGATTGTATCATCACTGATTTCGTCATAGGAAAAACGCAATCGTGTGTACTCCGGAATCTTCAAGACTTTGGAAACATCTGGCGGGACAAGTACCTCCAGGGAGCCATCTTCTTTATTATGTGCTAAAACGGCACCATTATGGGTCAATACATCAGCTATCACTTCATCTAATCTCTTAGACCTCATAATCCTCGCCAAATATCTCCTCACCCAGGGCCTTCGTCTTTAGATATTCTCTCTTAGCATTCAACAACTCATTGCCGAGCTGCTCAAACCCATCTTTAAGCTTCTCTGCATCGCGGCTATTAGACCAGATTTCCAGGATTATATCCTCAAGCTCTCTATCCTCTCCAATATGCCCGAGGATTGGCTCTATCTCTCCTATGACCATTTCAAACATGCCTATTTTATTATCCAGAATATCAATTATATAGTCCTCAATTGTTCCTTTTATGGAAAGATTAAATATGAAGACATCACGGGTCTGCCCAATTCTGTGAAGCCTGCCTATTCTCTGCTCAATCCTCATAGGGTTCCAGGGAAGGTCAAAATTGATGATTGTGTTACAGAACTGCATATTTTTACCCTCACCACCTGATTCTGTAGAGACAAGCACCGGAATCTCTTCTCTGAATCTTGCAATTGCCTCGTCCTTTTTCCTGAGTGGCATATCGCCCCTGAAGGTAACGAAGGCTATTCCCTGCCTCCTCAGGAGGTCAGTGACATAGTCCATGCTTTTCAGGTATTGGGTGAAGATAACCTTCTTCTCGCCCGGGCTCTTCAGGAGTATCTTCAGAAGTTCGTTGCCTTTGCATGTCTCCCCCAGGCTATCAATGGCCTCAATAATATCCTGGGCGCCATCTCTATTGAGAAGGCTATTCCTCAGGGCAAAGGGACTGCTCCCGGCTTCTCTTAAAAGGAGATGAAGCACCGGTCTTTTGAAGTTCTGATTTCGCAGGAAGTCACTAATCCTTAAA
Source organism: candidate division NPL-UPA2 bacterium (assembly GCA_021129695.1). Classification (GTDB taxonomy): domain Bacteria; phylum NPL-UPA2; class NPL-UPA2; order NPL-UPA2; family JAGMAN01; genus JAGMAN01. The sequence continues at coordinate 1,461 of JAJOKU010000163.1, read as the reverse complement.
TAGATCTCCTTTTCAGTCTCCGTTGGTTCGACCCTTATGGTTGTAGCGAACCTTTTCGGAAGTTTGAGGTCTATCGCACTCCTCGTATTCCCTATCATCACCTCCCTCAAGAGACCGGTCAATCTTTCCTTATTAGCAGGGGCTCTCAGATTGCCTCTCTGGATATATTCCTTCCGGAAAAGCCTCTCTGTCTTAAACTGACCTGGCTTCAAAAGTGTAATAAGATTGAAAAGCTCCAGGAGATTGTTCTGAACAGGAGTAGCAGTGAGCAGAAAGATGAATCTCTTTTTGATCTGATTGACAAGTTTCCAGGTCAGCGTGGTGCGATTTCTCACATGATGCGCCTCATCAATAATTACCAGGTCATAGAATTTTTGGATAACTAAAGGCCTGTTTTTACTGCTCTTCGTTGTATTTATAGATGCAATAATGAACCTGTTGTTCCAGAAATTAACCGGGTCTTTCACAAATTCGTGGTCATCGGTGGTCATGAATTCAATACCGAATTTAGCCCGCATCTCTTCTTTCCACTGCGAAACAAGCGATGCCGGAGTGAGTATCAGGACATTTTTAATCATGCCGCGCATCAGGTACTCCTTTACAAGCATTCCTGCTTCTATGGTCTTTCCAAGCCCGACCTCATCAGATAAAAGAACCCTTCCATGAAAATATTTGAGAACCTTCTTTACCGTCTCAATCTGATACCAGTATTTCTCCACATCAGTTATTGCATTCAGGCATAAAAGATCATCAAAACCACTTTGAATAGTAAGGTATGTATAGTCAATCAGTAACTGGCACTCTTTTAATGTTGATGTGTCCATTTTGAGGACTGATGAGAATATTTCCTCATTCACCGGCTCTATCTTTAAAGGAATTCTGTAGGCGGGAATCTGGACCTCTGCCGGGGGGCTCTTGACTTCTGGCCTACTCTTGGGTTCACTCCACCGCGCCTGTTCGGTTCTCTCTACTTTCTGTTTCTTCTTGCCCCCTCGTCTCGATTCACGTTTCGCTAACTGGGTCCCTATATCCTGAACCGATTCCCTGGCAAGTGCATTCGCTTCTGCATACCTTATGAACTCTTCAAGCTCGGAAAATACTTTCCTTGCTTCCTTCTCAGGCCTAAGTCCGGGTTGGCTCTTCTGCAGCTCTCTGGCTTTTTTAAGACACTCCTTTGCTCTCCCGATATTTCCAAGTTCCGCTTCTACCTGACTGAGTAACATATGGTCAATCCAGACGCAGCGGCTCTTTGTCAGCTTAATCAACCATTTTTTAGCCATTTCGGGCTTTCGCCATGAGCCTAAACAGAGCTCAACAATCTCCTCCATTAACTCAATATCATCAGGAAATTCATGCTGTATTTTCTCAAGGCAGCGGTATGCCTTCCTATAATCTTTTTTCCTTAGAACCCAACTTCCGCACTTCGCCAGTTTTCATCTGGCTCTCCGACGGAAGAGCTTG
>JAJOKU010000102.1 GCA_021129695.1 candidate division NPL-UPA2 bacterium | reverse complement strand
ATCTAAAAATAATGCGTAACTCGTGATCTTTATATGAAAATAAGCGGCAGATAAAGATGATATTGAAGGATAAGAAGGTTTTTAAAATAGGATGATGGAAAGAAGGAATCAAGCTGGCATAATCTACTGGCATGGGGATACCGGTTCCCATCAAGTTGCCCTCACCTTTGACGATGGTCCGAACGAACCTTACACCTCTCAGATACTCGATATTTTAGATGAATACGCAGTAAAAGCCACCTTCTTCATGGTTGGAAGGAATGTGGAGAATTTCCCTGAGACGGCCAGGAAGGTAAAAGAGGCTGGACATGTGATTGGAAATCACACCTATAGTCATCGAGGGCCAATTCTAAACACTCCTCCTCGAGTAGCCAATGAGATTAGCAAGGCAGAAGATGTCATCCAGAAAGTAACCTCTATTTCTCCTTATCTCTTTCGACCACCTTATGGAGCGGTTGGTCCTCGCGTTCTCAGACAGGTGGAAAGGTTGGGATATGTGGTCAGCCAGTGGTCAGTAAATGCCGGAGACTGGAGGGGAGCCAGTCCTCAGAAAATCAAGAAGAGGGTTCTCAGCCAGATTGAAGATGGGGCTATCGTCCTTATGCATGATGGCCGCAACTTGTCCGCTGGCCACGACCGTAGCTCAACCGTAGCCGCCCTGCCCGAAATAATTCTCTCCCTTCAGGATAGAGGCTATAAGTTAGTTACTCTTCCCGAGCTCCTCAAGCTTGACTCGTTAGAGAATTTCATTTCTAAGGGGTTTTGAATGAAACGGCAGGAATGTGGAGAATTTCCCTGAGATGGCCAGGAAGGTAAAAGAGGGACATGTGACGGGAGGCACTCATGGAAAGAGAGATTAGCATCAAAACAGAAGGATTAACCAAGGTATATACGGATTTCTGGGGACGCCCTCGGGTGAGAGCTCTCCATAATCTTGACCTAAAGGTTGAGAAAGGTGAGATATTTGGATTGCTTGGACCCAATGGCTCAGGAAAGACGACCACTGTTAAGCTCCTCTTGGGACTTCTCTTTCCCACTTCCGGTCGGGCCTGGGTTCTGGGAGAACCGGCTGGAAATGTCCACACTTACCAGAGAATAGGCTTTCTTCCCGAGGAATCCTATTTTTATCGCTTCCTCAATGCTGAAGAGACTCTCCACTTTTATGGTCAACTCTTCGAGATTCCAGGGAAGGAAAGGAAGAAGAAAGTAGAAGAACTTATTGATTTAGTAGGTCTCAGTGAAGCCAGGAAGAGGCGTATAGGGGAATATTCCAAGGGAATGGCTCGAAGGATTGGTCTGGCCCATGCTCTCATCAACGACCCGGAGGTAATCTTCTTAGATGAGCCGACCAGCGGTTTAGACCCTATTGGTTCTCGGGAGATAAAGGATCTCGTCCTTGAGCTCGCCCGCCGGGGGAAGACCGTTCTTCTCTGCTCCCATCTGCTGGCCGATGTAGAGGATGTATGCGATAAAGTGGCCATCCTCCATAAAGGTAGTCTAGTTAAGATAGGGGCAGTGAAGGAACTGCTTACCATTAAGCACATTGTCCAGATTGCCATGAAAGATCCATCCGAGAAGACACTGGAGGAGATAAAAGCTATCCTTAAAAGGGAGAGGACTGAAATAACCGGACTCACCCATCCCACTGAGACCCTGGAAGAGCTTTTCCTGGAGACCATTGAGAAACTAAGGATGCCAAAGACCCTGACCATTGCCAGACACACTTTTAAAGAGGCCTTGAGGAAGAAGATACTTCTTGTTCTGGGACTCTTCTTCTTAACCCTGGTCGTCTCTTCCCTGTTCATGGAAGTGCCCAGGCCGGAAGACCGGATAAAGATGGTGGTGAGAATCTCCTTTGGCTCCATGGCCTTCTTCGGAGTTATAGCAGCCATCTTCCTCTCAGCCACCTCCCTCCCCAACGAGATAGAGGAGAAACAGATCTACACCGTTATGACTAAACCAATTGGCCGGACAAGGTTCCTCTTTGGAAAGATTTTGGGTCTGGTTATGGTCATTGGTCTCCTTCTCGGCTTAATGACCATTTTCAGCCTGGCCCTGGTACACTTTTTAGTCAGAGGAGAAACTTTAGTTGCTAAAAGGTTACTCTCTGCCCGGAGCCTGTCATTTTCTGGGGAAGGAATAGTGAAAAGAGGAGAGGTTTCCTGGTTGACCGGTGCGAAAGAGAATAAGGCTATCTGGTACTGGAAAGGTCTAAATAGGGAAAGTTTGCCACCGCAGGCGAGGGCAGAAGCAACCTTCCGAGTAATTGCGGTAAAAAAAAGGGGGACCCCGAAGGACTGAGCTGGAAGTTAAATATATATCCAGCAACGGAGAAGCTGAAATCGAGAAGATAGTGGTTGAAGATGATAAACCTGCTGAACTTAAATTTGACCGGAACTTAATAGATGATAAAGGCCACCTTCAAATTGAAATTAGTCGTCTTGACCCCGAGTATGCCATTGGAGTTGAGAAGGAAAGCTTGAGGATTTTAGCTCGACCGGGAAGTTTTGACCTCAATTTCCTGAAAGCCTCTATCCTCCTCTTATTTGAGTTTATCCTTATCATTGTCGTTACCGTCACGGGCTCTACCTTCCTCTCCTCTTTAGTCAGTGTTAGCTTGGCCCTTTTCACCTTTTTGGCCGGACATATGGTAAATTTCTTGAAGGAAGTCGTCAAGACGATAGAGGCTACCGAGCTTATGTCCGTTCCTCATTGCCATGGTCCAATGGTTCATGAGGGAAGTCAATGGGTGACCAATCTATTTAGAATTTTCCTGGAGTGCTTTACGAAACTTTTCCCTAACCTTCAGAGATTTCGGGCTTCATGCTCTGTCATTGATGGAGTAGATATTCCCCTTCAGGTAGTGAGGGACACATTTCTCTATATGTCCATATATGCGTTAGTGGCTTTCACGGTCGCCTGTTTCATCTTCCGATTCAGACAGTTTAAGTGAGATGATGTCAAAGAGACAGATTGCTCTTGTCCTACTTATAGTCATCTTATTTCTTCTCCTGGTTCCTCTCCAGGTGAGGATAAATCGATTGCGGGTGGAGAAGGACCTGGTAGAGACGGACATCTTCGAGGCTACCACTCCCAGCGATGTCTGGGGAACTTTGCTACTGGCTGGCTTTCGGGGAATTGCGGTAAACATCCTCTGGGTAAGAGCCATGAGCCTTCAATTGGAAGGAAAGTTCTTTGAGTTACTCGCTCTCTACAGACTGATATCAGATTTACAACCCCGTTTTCTTACAGTCTGGGCCTATAGTGCCTGGAACATGGCTTACAACATCTCCCATGAGATGGAGACCTTGGAGGAGAAATGGACCTAGATTCAAAAGGGAATTTCCACTTTAGAGAGAGGAATTAAGAGAAATCCAAAGAGCTGGCACCTTTACTTTGAATTAGGCTGGATATACTTTCATAAATGCGTCGCTGTGGATGCTGAGGGCTATTATGTAGAACAGTTGGAAAAGGAAGGAAAAAATAATTTTGAGCTGGCTGTCTACTGGTTTGAAAGGGCAGCCGAACATCCACCCTATCCATGGTATGTTGACCACCTGATTGGCCATGCCCTGGGTAAAAGGGCCGAACAGGCCAGGATGGCCGGGCAGGTAGAGAAAGAAATTGAATTTAAAAGGCGTGCCCTGCTTAAATGGGAAGAGAACATAAAAAAAATATCCGGATAGTCAGGTAACCCGTGAAAATTATTTACGCTGGAAGAGTAGATTATCAGGAGAGAATCCATGAAGCTCTTGGCCATAGCTAAGAATGCCTATAGGCAATCCGTCAGACAACCGATCTTCTACATTCTCC
>JAJOKU010000115.1 GCA_021129695.1 candidate division NPL-UPA2 bacterium | reverse complement strand
AAAAATTTATTTGACAAGCTGAGTCAACTTATACAGGAGATGGGTGACAAGCTTGGTGAACTCATAAAGACGGAAAGCAAAGGTATGAGAGATCTCATCATAGTTGAGAGAGAGAAAGCAAAATAATAGTCAGGTAAAGCCTTCCCAGGTCGAATGAGCCCCATATTATTCTGCTCGGCGCCAGGTGGCTCCTTGCGGACGGTCTTCCAGGATAATCCCTTCTTCCCTGAGTTTAGTCCGGATAGCATCGGCTCTGGCCCAATCTTTCTTTTGGCGAGCTTTTTCCCTCTCCTTGATTAGTTTCACTAAGTCCTCTTCTAATCTTACCTCCTGGCCGCTCTCAAGGCTCAATCCCAGGACCTGGCAAAAATCCCTTAACTCGGGAGCCGCCTTGGACACTGAAGATAGGTCCCCTTTCTCTAAGCAACTGTTAACCCTGGACACTAAATCAAAGATTGCTCCCAGGGCGGCGGCTGTATTAAAGTCATCATCCATAGCTTCCTCGAAGCGGGTTCGATAAATCGAACCCCTATAAGTCCGCGCCGCAGGTTCCCTAAGTTCCTTCCTTTCCACTTCCCGCAGGCAGTTCTCTATCCTTTCCAGCCCGGCCTTGGCCTTAGCCAGTTTATCATCACTGAAATCTATCGGCTTACGGTAGTGAGTGGAGAGGAAAAACAATCTCACCACCCGGGAGTCATACTTCTCAAATATCTCTCTGAGGGTGAAAAAGTTTCCCAGGGACTTGGACATCTTCTCCCGATTTATGGTAACGAAACCGTTGTGCAGCCAATACCTGACAAATGGTTTTCCCGTATAGCCTTCAGACTGAGCAATCTCATTCTCGTGATGGGGGAAGATGAGGTCCTGACCTCCAGCGTGGATATCAAAACTCTCCCCCAGGTATTTCATGGACATAGCTGAACATTCTATGTGCCAGCCCGGTCTGCCTCTCCCCCAGGGACTATCCCAGGAAGGTTCATCCTCCTTAGAACGCTTCCAGAGGGCAAAGTCTAAGGGACTTCGCTTTCGTTCATCCATCTCCACCCTAACGCCTGCCCTCATCTCCTCAAGTTTCCTCTGAGAAAGCTTCCCATAGTCCTTAAACTTTCCTATCTCAAAAAAGACATCTCCATCTACCTGATAGCCATATCCCTTCCTGATAAGCCCTTCGGTAAGCTTTATCATCTCCCCGATATGCTCGGTTGCTCTGGGATATTGAGTTGCCCTCTTAACAGTCAGTTTATCCATATGCTCAAAATACTCCATGGTGTACTTCTCAGCGACCTCTTTGCAGAGTTCCTTCAAGTCTTTCTCTGAACTCTTCTCCCTCATTTTCCTGGCTCTGGCGATTATCTTATCATCTACATCGGTGAAGTTCTGAATATGGTTGACCTGATAGCCTTTATATTCTAAATAACGTCGGATGACATCAAAAGCTACATAGGCCCGGGCATGTCCCAGATGGCATTCATCGTAAGCAGTCACCCCACAGACATACATCCCCACCTCCCCTTCCTCTAAGGGAAGGAACTCCTCTTTTGTGCGGGTAAGCGTATTATAGACCTTCAGGCTCATTACCTACTCCCTACCTATCTTACCACGCTCTCACGAAACTCGTTCCAGCCTATAATCAAGGGCGGCACTTTTATGACGTCCTATATCTTACCACAGAGTGGCTATGGGAGACAAGAACTTTCAGACTAAAATACCTTTGCTTTACAGATGACTTTGTGATAGAGTAATGGAGTGAATTGGGGAGATGGCATAGTGAAGTCCATGGTAGAGATATCAAAGTTCCGAAGGGGCAGACAGGGAAAAGAGCTGGACAGCGTGGTTCGGGAACATTATAAGTCTAAGCTTTTCCAATCTACTGGACTCATCCTCAGAGGTTACAATGAGGAATCATAAACCACAGACCTGCCCGCCGCTTTGCTTTGGCAGGCGGGGGCCACAGAGAAAAAATTATCTCGGTGTTCTCTGTTACGTTCTATGTGCTCTGTGGTGTGGGTTTTTTCTTGCTGGTTGCCAGAAGCCACCCATAAGAGAGACCAGGTTCCTGTTGGGAACGACAGTCCAGATCACCGTTAAGGGCAAAGAAAAAGCTGAGGCCAGAGAAGCTATAGAGTTGGCCTTTAAAGAAATAGAGAGAATAGAGAACTTAATGAGTAAGTATAGGGAGGGAAGTGAAATATCTATTTTAAACCGGGAAGGAGCTAAGGGACCGGTGAAGGTGAGTGAGGATACCTTAAGGGTCATCCGGGAATCCATTAGAATAGGAGAACTTACTGATGGAGCTTTTGACATCACTATCTCTCCTCTAATGGAACTCTGGGATTTCTCTAAGAGAGAGGGACATTTGCCTTCGGAGGAAGAGTTGAGAGAGGCTCGAGAGTTGGTTAATTACGGCCGCATTTCCCTCAATGAGGAGGAAGGAACAATAAGGTTTGAGAAGGAAGGAATGAAGATTGATTTGGGGGGGTGGCCAAAGGCTATGGGGTGGATAGGGCGATAGGGGTGCTCAGGGAAAATGGGATAAGCCGGGCTATCGTCAATGCCGGGGGCGACCTATATTTTTTGGGTAAGCCACTTGAACGGGACTTCTGGCGGGTGGGCCTGAAGCATCCTCGTAAGGAAGGAGAGGTATTGGGGCTAATTAAAGTCCGAGATGGAGCCGTGGCCACTTCCGGTGACTACCAGAAATATTTTATCTTGCAGGGGAAGCGATTTTGCCATATTATTAATCCGGCCACTGGAAGACCAGCGCAGAGCACATTAAGTGTAACTGTTATTGCCAGAGAGGCCATGAGGGCGGATGCCTTGGCCACCGCTCTCTTCGTCCTCGGGTCGGAGAGGGGGTTAAAATTAGCCAGCCGCCTGGAGGGCGTTGAGACAATAATCGTCCATGAGGATGATAGCGGGGAGATGGCCATATCAATGACAGATGGTTTAAGAGATAGAGTAACTATATATAAATGACCGGTAAGAGGATTGGAGAAAGTCTGCTCAGAGAAGGAATAATTACCAAGAGCCAGCTTAAACAGGCCTTGGAGATAGAGAGGCAGAAAGGGGGACTCTTAGGCAAGATCCTGATTGACCTGGGTTACCTCTCTGAAGAAGGATTGACTGGACACTTTGTAGAGAAGTACAGTTGTCCTTATCTACCCTTAGCTAATTACGAGATGAACCCGGAGGCGATAAAGATAATCCCAGAAGCGGTAGCCAGAAAATATCTTCTGCTTCCCGTTGATAAGATCGGCAACCTCCTCACCGTGGCCACCGCCAATCCTTAGAGACGAAGGTGGCTGAGGCCATAAAAGGGCTAACCGGATGCAGGGTTGTCTCTTATGTGAGTACCATAAGTGCCATTGAGAAGGCTATTGACATTTACTATGGTGAACTTAAGAAGGGAGAGAAAAGTGGACCGACCTGAGAAGGTCTTGGTAGTGGATGATGACCAAGAGGTAAGGTCATCTATAGAGAAGATTTTGACCAGGAAAGGCTACCAGGTGACCACGGTTAGCAGTGGTCACCAGGCCCTGGAGGAAATAGCCGGTGCTTCCTTTAGCTTAGTCCTTCTGGATATGATGATGCCCTCGGTAAGCGGGTTCCAGGTTTATCAAGCCATTAGATTGGTTCCTGACCTCAAGGTGATTATCATGACCGATCCCAAGGAGCCAGCGGAGAGGATGGTGGAGGAGGTTAAGAAGTTGGGAGCCCAGGGGACACTGCTGAAGCCAGTGGGGGAGAAGGAGTTGCTCAGTATTATAGAAAGTGCTTTGCGGGGGAGAGGGAATGAAGTTGGGTCCTGAGATGAAAGGGATGA
>JAJOKU010000067.1 GCA_021129695.1 candidate division NPL-UPA2 bacterium | reverse complement strand
TTGACAATGTCTCCCTGAGGATTGAGTATGACATCAACGATGAAGAGACCGGCGGTCGGGAGATAGATAACGATGAGTTTCGGGTTCAGTTAAGGACAAGGTGGTAAATGAAGACACAACCTATGGAACGAAGTGAACATAAGTTGTATGTCTGAATTTATCCCCCCCTCTTGCTTCCGTGAGGAAGCAGGGGGGATGGGATAGATAACAGAAGGGGCGAGCAAGCTCGCCCCTACAGAAAAAAGGAAAGGAGGTGAAATAAATGATGAAAAAATTATCAGGGTCAGTATTAGTGGCTCTGGTTGGCCTGGTTTTAGGGGTGATTTTTCCTTCCCAGGCCCGGGCCGAGCGGTTGGTCATTCAGGGCTCAACTACGGTCTTTCCCATCGCGGTAGCTACGGCCGAAGCCTTTATGAGGGAAAACCCCGGGGCTGATATCTCAGTAAGAGGTGGGGGCTCAGGTGGAGGTATCAGGGCCCTGGTGGAAGGAGGTAGAATCATTGCCCAGTCTTCCCGGGAGATGCGGCATAAGGAGAAGATATCTATGCGCGCTGCTGGGAGAGAGCCGGTGGAGCATATCATCGCTCTGGACGGGATGGCCATTATTGTCCACCCCGATAATCCGGTTCAGAACCTCACCATGGAGCAGATCCGGGACATCTATGCTGGCCGGATAACCAACTGGAGAGAGGTTGGCGGTACCCCGGGGAGGATTGTAATCGTCTCCCGCGATGTTGGCAGTGGAACCTTTGGTGCATTTGTGGACATCGTGATGGAAGGGGAGGCGATCCATCCCGGAGCTATCTTCCAGGCCTCAAGTGGCGCTTTGGTGGAGGCGGTAGCCGGCTCTCCCGCGGCCATCGGTTATGTAGGCATGGGCTTCCTTGATGAAAGGATAAAGGCGATAGAGGTAAATGGCGTTTATCCGACCAGGGAAAATGTTGTTGGCGGGGAGTACCCCATCAGCCGGCCGCTTTTTTACTATACGGCTGGAGAACCGAGGGGATTAGCTAAGAGGTATATAGACTTTGTCCTCAGCCCCAGCGGCCAGAGAATAGTTGCTCAGCAAGGGTTTGTTCCTGTCCGGTAGATGTCTCACCTCTGTTCCTTCTTCTCTCCCCCCTTCCCCCGTACAAGGGGGGAGAGTTTTTTTTTGACCTTGACACAAGAACCCCTTTAAGATAGGATAAGCGGGGAGATAACAAAGAAACTATGAAAAGATTCTTCAGGCGAGGTAAAGGCAAAGGCATTGAATATATATTTCTCTTCTTTGCCTTTGCCTCTATATTTTTTCTTGGTGGCATCGTTTTTGTCCTCTTTCGCGCGGGGCTGCCCATCTTAAGGACGGTAACATTAGGGGAGTTTATCTTAGGAAGATATTGGCGTCCCCTGTTTTTTGAGCCACCGGCGTATGGTATTTTTCCCATTATCCTTGGTTCCCTCTGGGTAACCCTCGGGGCGATGTGCATTGCTATCCCGCTGGGAGTAGGAGCAGCGATATATATTGCTGAGGTTGCCTCTCCGCGGTTAAAGGAAATATTGAAACCGGTAATGGAGCTGTTTGGCGCTATCCCTTCAGTAGTCTACGGATTTTTTGGGGTAGTGGCATTTGCTCCCCTGATAATGCGCCTCTTTGATTTGCCGATTGGGCTTACCGCCCTTAGTGCTTCTATTTTATTGGGCCTGATGGCTCTTCCCACCATCGTGACTGTATCTGAGGATGTCATCTCCTCTGTTCCCGCCCTTTATAAGGAGGCCTCTTATGCCCTGGGGGCTACTAAATTAGAGACCACGCTGAAGGTAGTTCTTCCTGCGGCTTTCCCGGGCATAGTTACGGCCATAATCTTAGGTATGGGTAGAGCTATCGGGGAAACGATGGTGGTGATGATGGTCGCCGGCGGCTCACCAGTTATCCCGCGTTCTTTCCTCCAGCCCGTGCGACCAATGACGGCTACCATTGGCCTGGAAATGGGAGAAGCGGCCAGCGGAAGCCCTCACATGCATGCCCTCTTTGGCATAGGATGTGTGCTATTTGCAATGACACTCCTTTTTAGTATTATTGCTGAGCGGTTTTCCTCAAGATTCCGCCGAGGAGTAGGAATGTGAGAAAGTTCAAGGAGTTTGTGTTCAGGGTATTTTTGCATACGATCATCGTCCTGTCGTTAATGGCTCTTTTTAGTGTTATCTATTTTATTGTTATCCGTGGGGCGAGGGTAATAAACTGGGAGTTTCTTACCCAGATGCCCCGGGATTCTATGACCGCCGGTGGCATCTTCCCGGCCATTGTGGGTACGTTTTGTCTCGTCCTGGTGGCGGTTCTTTTTGCCCTTCCTCTGGGAGTTATGGCCGCAATTTATCTGGTAGAATATGCCCGGCAGGGGGGTGTAGTACGGATTATCAGAACCGGGGTGAATACCTTAGCCGGGGTGCCTTCAGTGGTCTTTGGCCTCTTTGGTATGGTTATGTTCGTGAGGCTCTTTGGTTTTGGGGTTTCCATTCTTTCCGGGGGGCTGACTCTGGGAATAATGATTCTTCCCACGATTATCCGCACCAGCGAAGAGGCGCTTCTGGCTGTTCCCCAGGCATTCCGGGAAGCATCTTTCGCCTTAGGGGCAACCAAATGGCAAACAATTTATCGCATTGTGCTGCCTAATTCTATCTCCTCTATCCTTACCGGCTCTATTTTGGGCATTGGTAGAGCGGCCGGGGATACCGCCTCTATTCTTTTTACCGCGGCTACTTTCTATATTATACATCTCCCCCGCTCTGTCTTTAGCGAAGTCCAGGCGCTGCCCTATCACATCTATGGGCTTCTCACTGAAGGAACGCATCCCCAGGCTCAGATTCCCATTGCCTATGGCACCGCCACGGTGTTATTGTTTTTAGTGTTGAGTATGAGTGCCGTATCCATTGTGATGCGCAATCGGTTCCGGAGGAGGAAGAAGTGGTAAATACAGTGGACAGTGAACAGTGGACAGTGAACAGTAAAGTTATTAAACTTTCTATCCGCAATTTAAATATCTGGTATGGAGATGCACAGGCAATAAAGAATGTTAGTTTTGATATTGAGGCAAATAAGGTTACCGCTATTATTGGGCCTTCAGGCTGTGGAAAGACTACCCTTATAAGAGCGGTTAACCGGATGAACGATATTATCCCCGAGGCAAAGGTTAGGGGAGAGATTTTGTTAGATGGAAAAAATATTTATGAAGATGATGTAGACGCAGTTGAAGTGAGAAGTAAAGTGGGTATGGTCTTTCAGAAGTCCAATCCTTTCCCTAAGTCCATCTTTGAAAATGTTGCCTATGGGCTTAAAATCAATGGACTCATCAAAAAGAAAGACCAGCTTCTGGCGAGGGTTGAGCAATCCTTGAAAGACGCTGCTTTATGGGGTGAGGTTAAAGATAGATTAGGTGATTCGGCGTTAGATTTATCAGGGGGCCAACAGCAGCGTCTATGTATTGCCCGCGCCTTAGCCATTGAGCCGGAGGCAATCCTTTTTGATGAGCCCTGTTCTGCCTTAGACCCAACCGCTACCGCAAAGATTGAAGAGCTGATTCAAGAGCTAAAAAAGAAATATACCATCGTCATTGTAACTCATAATATGCAGCAGGCGGCAAGGATTTCGGACTTCTGTGCCTTCCTTATGTTAGGAGAACTAATAGAATTTGATAAGACCGATAAGATATTTACCGCTCCCTCTAAAAAGATTACTGAGGATTATATTACGGGAAGATTTGGTTAAAACCCAACTTCCGCACTTCGCCAGTTTTCATCTGGCTCTCCGACGGAAGAGCTTGAAAAAGTGTCGGTAACACATTTTGATTTAGAAAAA
>JAJOKU010000074.1 GCA_021129695.1 candidate division NPL-UPA2 bacterium | reverse complement strand
GTAATTGAAAGGGTTACATTTCTGACATCTAAAAATAATGCGTAACTCGTGTTCTAAAAATAGCATAGGGGTTTCAAACTTATTTGATTCATCTCGGCTGAGGGAGCCTGGAGAGAGTTGTCTGGATGCCCAAGGAGCTGAAGGAAGCTCTGAGTGAGAAGATTAAGGAGAGAGCTGGGAATTAGGAGAGCCGGACCTCGTGGATAAGACTGCTGATGAGACGGTAGCTGAGACCCCAGCTGACCTCCTCGCCTACCTGGAGAAAGTGAAGCATCCGGCCTTGACCACGGAACCGCTCATGTAAAGTTAAGGAGGCCCTTCAATGTTAAGAGAAATGCTAAAGTCCAAAATCTGCAAGGCAGTGGTTACTAAAACAGAGTTAAAGTACGAAGGAAGTATTGGCCTTGATAAATTGCTCCTTATGGAAAGCGATATTGCCCCCGGCGAAAAGGTGCAGGTTCTTAATGCTAACAATGGAGAAAGGTTTGAGACCTATGTTATAGAGGAGAAGGAAGGCTCGGGTACTATCAGTCTTTACGGGCCGGCGGCAAGACTTGGACAGGTTGGCGATGAGGTTTGCATTCTCTCTTATGTTCTGGCTGGTGATAAAGAAATTAAGGAAATAAAGCCAAAAATAATATGTTTGGGCATAAACAACAGGTTGGTTAAACGATAAAGCGGGCTATTAAGGATTGCCGATTAAGAAACTGTAGATCAGCCGGTGAAGATTAGGATAAAAGGCTTTATCCAAAATTCTTTACTTGATTGGGAAGGGAAAATCGTTTCTACATTGTGTACACCATATTGCAATTTCAGATGTCCCTATTGCCAGAATTCAGGGCTTGTCATCAACCCCGATCAATATGAAACAGTCAGCTTTGAGACAATTGCCGATTATTTAAGTGAACACAGAGACTGGGTCGATGGAGTATGTCTTACTGGGGGAGAGCCCTGCTTTTTCGAGGATCTACCAGATTTTATTAAGAGAATTCGCCATGTTGGAATGCAGGTGAAATTGGACACCAACGGCACATTCCCGGGTATGCTCAGGAGAGTTTTAGAGAGCAATATAGTTGATTATGTAGCCATGGACATCAAAGCGCCATTAGATTTCCAATCCTATAGTAAATCAGCCGGGATGAAGAATGGGAAATTGTTTGAAAAGGTTAAGGAAAGTATCAAACTAATAATGAAATCCGGGGTCGATTATGAATTCAGGACAACAGTGGTGCCTGCTTTGCATGAGAAAGCTGACATAGTAAAGATTGCTAAACACATAGAGGGAGCAAGAAAATATGCTCTACAGAACTTTTCCAACCGGGAAACATTAGACCCTGAGTTTCGCAGGATAAAGCCATATGATATAGAAGAATTAAAAGAAATGTGCAAAAGCGCCTCATCATATGTGAAGGTATGCCTGGTAAGTGGTAAGTAAGGGAAAATAAAAGGGCAGAGAATGAGAGAGCATCTTCATCATTTAAGGGAGGAACTCGGGGAGCATCTACCTTATACCATCTTCAGTGTTGCTGTTGGGTTAGGCATCCTGGGTATGCTCACCTTTGTCGCCGAGCTATTAGGGGCAAAGATGGCTGAGCCGGCGCACGGACTGTTCCATGTCTTTCATCCTCTGCACATGCTCTTCAGTGCGGCGGCCACCACCGCAATGTTCTGGCGGCACGAGAGGAAGGTTATTAAAGCGGTAGTTATCGGATTTTTGGGAGCCGTGGGAGTCTGTGGCATGAGCGACATTCTTATACCCTATATTTCTGGATGGCTTCTGGGAGTGGAGATGGAACTACACATCTGTATCATTAAACATCCTATGGTCATTCTTCCCTTTACGGCCATGGGCATCTTTCTCGGTTTAGTGGCCTCCACCGGGACCCATAAGAGCACCATCTTCTCCCATGCTGGCCATGTCTTGGTGAGCAGTATGGCTTCCATCCTCTACCTGGTCTCTTACGGCCTCTCAGAATGGATGCATGTGATAGGGTTGGTCTTCATCTACATGGTCTTAGCGGTAATCATTCCTTGCTGCACCAGCGACATCGCCTTTCCCCTGCTATTGACTGAGAAGGGAGAGTAAACTCAGGGAACTATCGGGCAGTTAAGCATGACTAATATTCTTTTATCTTCTCTCTCAGGGGTTCTGTTAGTCCTCTGCTTCCCAAAATTTGATTTGGAAATTCTGGCCTGGGTGGCTCTGGTTCCCCTGCTCTTAGCTATAAGGGACAAAGGTGGTAAAGAAGCCTTCATCCTATCTTACCTGAGCGGGGCCATTTTCTTCACCGGATTGCTCTACTGGATAGCGACTGTCACTGTCTACAGTAAACTCGTTCCCTTAGGGTTGCTCATCCTCATCTCATATTTAGCTCTCTACTTCGGCCTCTTTGGGCTTCTCCTATCTATACAAAATCAAGAATCAAGAATCAAGAATCAAGAATCAAGAAAAGGACATTGTTTCCATTCGCTTCGCTCCCTGCTGGTGGCCCCCTCCCTCTGGGTCTCCCTGGAATTTATCCGCTCCCACCTATTCTCCGGGTTCCCCTGGGGGCTGATTGGTTACTCCCAGCATCTTAACCTTCCCCTAATCCAGATCTGCTCACTCACTGGAGTTTATGGGGTCTCCTTCTTAATTGTCCTGGTCAATGTGGCCATAATGGAGTGTCTCTCTGCAATCAGTGGCGGGAAACTACCTGGCCGGTTTACCCGGTTTAGAGAAGATTCTCTAAATAGGTTTAGAAATTTATCCCTAAAGGGTCTTATTATCGGTTGCCACTTATTGGTTGCTTTCTTCCTATTGGGTGGTTCCCTCTTCTACGGTAAGCGTGTCTTACGGGAGGAGATGAAAGGAAAGAGTTTGAAGGTGGCTATCGTTCAGGGGAATATCCCCCAGGAAGAGAAATGGGATTACGAGCGACTGGAAGATATCCTGGCAGTCTATAGTAAGCTGACCAGGGAAGCATCCAAAGAAGCTCCCCACTTAATCGTCTGGCCGGAGACCGCCCTTCCTGGTTATCTGCCAGAGGACCGTCAACTGTTAGATAAGATTTCCCGCTTAGCCCAGGAATCAAATGCTTATATTCTCCTGGGCGCGGCCCACCGGGAGTATTCCCGCCAGCAGAAATGTTTCAATAGTGCCTTTTTAATTTCGCCCTCAGGCGCGGTGGAAACTGTCTATAATAAAATTCACTTAGTCCCATTCGGAGAATTTGTCCCCTTAGGAAGACTTTTCCCCCGGTGGGAGAGAGCCATCCTTCCCGGAGGAGGATTTGAGCCAGGAAAGAATTTTACTGTCTTTAGCTTACCCCAGGGCCGTTTTGGAGCCCCCATTTGCTTTGAAGCTATCTTCCCTCATTTAGTGCGAAACTTTGTCAGGAGAGGAGCTAATTTCATAGTCAATATTACCAACGACGCCTGGTTTGGGAGAACAGCTGGGCCCTACCAGCACCTGGCTATGGTTAGCCTGCGGGCGGTGGAAAATCGCCTTCCCTTAGTGAGGGCTGCTAACACCGGTATCTCCTGTTTCATAGATCCCTTTGGGCACAGCCAGGTTCTGGAAGTTGAAGGAGAAAGAATATTTGTAAGGGGCGTCCTCATTAAAGAGATAGTCATCCCCGAGCAGGAAACCTTCTATGCCAGGCGGGGAGATATCTTTGCCTATATATGTCTTCTCCTGACCCTTTTCATCCTTGCCCCAACCATTTGGAAATTGAGACATTGAAACCAGCCATTGATTAGCCCGCTTTATTCACTTTACAGTGAATAATCCAGGTTAGGCTATATTCCCGCTTTATTCATACCCCTGACAAAAAAACAAAAATTGGGGGATTTGAGAGCT
>JAJOKU010000008.1 GCA_021129695.1 candidate division NPL-UPA2 bacterium | reverse complement strand
TTCCGGGGTGGTGGAGTGATCCCGGAAATCTCTGTTTATGGCACCCGTGGAACTGCGGACGAGGATAAATTCTTCGTTCTTCTCCAGCACTTCCACCGGAAAGCGGGGACTACTATCAAAGCCAATTCGGACTATCTCGAAATCGAAATACTCCTCCACCGGAATATCTTCCGGCAATCCCTCCCTCTTCCACCGGTTTATGGTAGCACTCCATGGGCTGTCATGAATGGCCACCCGGTCCGGCTCTTTATGCTCAAGGGTCAGCTTTATTCTTTCTCTCGATGTCATTTTCCACCTCCTCTTCTCATTGCCTTGACCCTGTAGGGAAGACCCCAGAGGTCAATGAATCCTTTGGCCGCCTGATGGTCGAAGGCGTCCTCCTTCCCGTAAGTAGCTAAGCTCTTATCATAGAGGGAGTAGTCGGACTTTCGCCCAACCACTTCACATTTCCCTCTTAGGAGCTTCACTCTGACGGTGCCGGTTACATTTTTTTGACTCTCCCTTACAAAAGCATCTAAGGCTTCTCTTAAGGGAGAGAACCAGAGACCATCATAAACCAGTTCTCCGTATCTCTGACTAACTGCCTTCTTGAAATGTAATATCTCCCGGTCAAGCGTAAGTGCTTCCAATGCCTGGTGGGCTGAATGGAGAATTGTCCCGGCCGGACATTCATAAATTTCCCGGGATTTGATACCCAGACGACGGTTCTCCACCATATCCACTCTTCCCACCCCATTTTTACCCCCAATCTCATTTAGTCTGGTAACCAGTTCAATAGGAGAAAGGTCTTTGCCATCCAGTTTAGTTGGTATTCCTTCCTCAAAATAGATTTCTAAATAAGTGGGCGCCGCGGCGGCTTTGGCCGGATCTACAGTTAGTTGATATATCTCTCGCAATGGTTCCTCCCAGGGATCCTCCAGGACGCCGCATTCTATACTCACCCCCCAGAGGTTCTTATCTATGCTATAGGGGCTTTCCTTGGAGGCTGATACCGGAATATTATATCTTCGGGCATAATCCATCTCCTCCTCCCGACTGCCAAGCGACCATTCCCGTAGAGGGGCAATGAGCTTTAAGTTTGGATTGAGGGAGGAAACCCCCACTTCAAATCTTATCTGGTCATTACCTTTCCCGGTGCACCCATGTGCTACCGTCTGGGCTCCTTCCATCTCAGCTACTTCTACCAAACCCCTGACAATTAAGGGGCGGCCAAGAGCTGTTCCCAGGAGGTATTCATCCTCATAGTGAGCCCCAGCTCGAAGGGCTGGAAAGATGTAATCGCTCAAGAATTTCTCCCGCAAATCCTCAATGTATACTTTGGAGGCCCCGCTGGAGAGCGCTTTACTGCGAAGCTCCTCAAAGTTAAGTCCCTGTCCAATCTCAGCAGAGAAAGTAACCACCTGTAACTTGCGTTCCTCCTGAAGCCACTTGAGACAGACGGAGGTATCCAATCCCCCTGAATAAGCCAAGACCACCTTTGGCGTAGCCATCATCCTCCTCCTATCAAGAAAACTAAAATTCCTTTCTGGACATGCATTCTGTTTTCTGCCTGGTCAAAGACAATTGACTGTGGCCCATCCATGACCTCATCGGTTATCTCCTTCCCTCGATGGGCAGGAAGACAATGCATAACCAGGCAGTCAGGTTTTGCTTTCTCAAGCAAATTTTGATTAACCTGATAAGGTGGAAATACTCTCTCCCTCTTCTCCTTCTCTTCCTCCTGTCCCATGCTCGCCCAGGTATCGGTATAGATAACCTGGGCTCCCTTTACTGCCTCTACCGGGTCGTGGATAACTTCCACTCGGCTGCCGTTTGACTTAGCTTCCTCCTCAGCCTGAGCTAAGACACCTCCATCGGGCTCGTAACCCTCAGGCGTAGCCACGGAGAGGTTTATTCCTAACTTAGAAGCTCCCAGAAGCCAGGAATTAGCTACATTATTCCCATCTCCAACGAAGGCAACCTTCAAATCCTTGAGGCCCCCACGGCGCTCCAATATGGTATAAATATCGGAGAGGACCTGGCAGGGGTGTAGTTTATCTGAGAGGCCATTTATAACCGGAACTCCTGAATGCTTAGCTAATTCAACTATTGTCTCATGAGCAAACACCCGGGCCATAATTATGTCCACATAGCGGGAAAGAACTTTTGCTACATCCTTCACTGCTTCTCTTTTTCCCAACTGAACCTCATCGGGGCTGAGATATAGCGACTGGCCGCCAAGCTGGCGCACGCCCACTTCAAAGGACACTCTCGTCCGAAGCGATGGCTTCTGGAAGAGAAGCGCCAAAGATTTACCCACCAGGGGACTGGAAACCACTCCTTTCTTCCACTGCGTCTTCAACTCCTCGGTCTTCTTAAAGATCTTCTCTATCCCTTCCCTGCTTAAATCAGCAATAGAGAGTAAATGCTTCATTTTTCTCCCTTAGCCCTTTTTACCTTTCGAGCCATTTGGACATCCTTCTCTCTACATCTTCCTGACTGAGCACGCGCCCTTCATTGATATCTTTCAGCCCTCGCTCAATCTTTTCCCGCACGTAGATGTGATACTGAATGTCCTCAAACGACGCATCATCTGGAATCTGCTCGAGCATCTTCCGAACCTCTTCTTTCGCTGTGCTCATGTTTAAACACCTCCTTCAAGACCTTGCACTTTTCAATTTTACCACAGACCCGCCTACGGCGGCCAGGGAACACAGAGATTTTTAAGTTATGAAACCAAACATTAACACAGATTCTTACAGATTGAGGTCTATCCACTTCTTCTTTTTATGTATTTCCTTTGTGCCTTTTATTTAACAGAACCATTTTAAAACGCCATCAAAATTTCAGATAACCCTTGCACACTCACGAACTCCCTCAGGGAGTCCGACAGAAGATAGCAAAGTCGTGAGTGTGATGTCATCGGAAGTTTTGAGGCCTCCTTCGCTCAGAGGCCGTTCT
This sequence comes from candidate division NPL-UPA2 bacterium, assembly GCA_021129695.1. Lineage (GTDB taxonomy): Bacteria > NPL-UPA2 > NPL-UPA2 > NPL-UPA2 > JAGMAN01 > JAGMAN01. Next base: position 905 of record JAJOKU010000008.1, on the reverse strand, counting down.
TCATCTATTCCTAAGATTCTTCCCCACCATCCATAGTAAACGATCCACTCTCCGAAGGACTATTAATCTTTCATACTCTGGTAGGTCCAATCCAGAGTTATACCTCTCCACAAGACCGTCAATAGCCACTTGAAATTTGCTTCTTCTTCCGGGGCCATCAACAGGCTTAAGATAGCAATTTAAGTCTTGCCAATTAACACCTTCTTCGTTGTACCACTCTGTTGCATTAAGACAGCCTACTACATTACTATCATATAAATAATAACTTTTCGGATGAGCAAGGTGAAAGAGGAATGCCTGGGTAACAAAACTGTCTTCCAGGCCAAACGAACATTTTATCTCGCTCTCCAGAGCCCCACCAGTCTGCAATTGCTCAGCATAGGGCTGGTAGGCTCTGATTCTACGAATGGCTCGCATAATTTCTTGTAGCCGAGTTCTATCCGGCCCCCAGATTAGTTGATGTATTTTCTGGTTAGGGAGATTGTAGAACTTCCAACATAGAATTAGGGATAGGGTTTCCTCAGTAAGCTGGATTTCCCCTATCATGTATTCCCAGTACCAGCGATCTGTATACCTGTTAAGATAGTCCCTGTTAATTTCATTGACTATTTCACGAAATCTCTCTGAATTGGACCAATCATTTGTTAAGAAATTCTGGCCGTTTTCCCCATGCAATCTTTGAGCAACCTCTTCGGCGTTGTACATTTTGTATCCCTCCCCTTAACGTCTTCTCGTATAGTCAAAATATCCGTCCCGGAATCCTCGGGAAAATTCTGCATATTCAGGTGTCCCTCTCTTAATCCCGAAAAAAAGACTGCAGCTGTTTCAATATCATCCCTGTCGTACATTATTTTTCCCCATTGAGCGTCTACCTCCGCTGAGACTTTTCCAGCCTCGTAACCCGC
>JAJOKU010000058.1 GCA_021129695.1 candidate division NPL-UPA2 bacterium | reverse complement strand
TTACTGTAACCCATTGATTATCAAATAGTTACAAAAAGGGTGCGTAACTCGTGTCCAAATCTTCAAATTTAAAACCTAAATGTCCCCCGGCTAGTGGCCCTTCCACAACAATTGCGTCCGGTAAACGATTGTAGCGTTTCCTCCAAACCCTGGTTATAAGAGCAGCCGCCCTTGCTGAGGAAACGATTGGTATTAGTTTTATTGAGGTGCCATCGGTAAATTCCGGCAACTTCAAAGGTAAACCTGCTCCCGAAACGATGAAATCAGATTTCTCTCTCACAGTGGTTCGTGCTAAATCCTCATAATTGTCCAAAGCTACCATTACGTTTACACCTACAATGCCCTGGGTCAATTCCTTAGCCTGCCGTATTTCTTTTTCAAGCCCTTCTCTTGAGGCTTTAACAAAGTTCGTTTCATTCTCTTCTGTGCCATAGCCAAGACCCACACTGGCTATGGTTCCGGCTCCGCCATAATTTGCAACTGCACTGGCCAAAACAGCTGTAGATACCATAACCCCCATAGCACCTTGAATAATTGGTATCTTTATCCGTAAGTCACCGATCATAAGTGGCTCTAATCTATTAGACACAATGACTATCCTCTCGCCAACATATCTTCCAGTTCTTGAATGGCAGCAATACTATACCACAATCAGGAGTCAATGGCAATCAAAATAACCCCGTTGTCGAAGAAAAGCAGAAGACAGTGGACCTAAGATCTGAATTTCTAATTATAGAGGTGAGCCAGGGATCGATAAAATCTGGGATGATGGGTTGAATCTGGATATCTTTATACTTCATCATTCCAGGAAGGGGCCGGCCGGTAGTGAAGGGATATTCAGCTACCTGGGAAGTGGCATTAGTCAGGCTGGCCAGGAGCTGCGACTTTCCCACATTGGGACTACCAACCACAACTACCTGACCAGCCCTTTCCCTTTCGACTTTAACTCTATAACCTTTCCTGCTCCTTCCTCCTTCACCTTGAACTTAGAGATTTTCCGCTTCAGGTCAGGAGGAAGATTAGCTGGCATTTCTTATGCAGTCTCATTGAGGTTAAGCTTTCCCCAATATTTTATATATTCCCGTCCCGCAGTCGGGGCATTTACCTTTCATAGCCTGGCGCTTGTTCTTCATAGTCACCTTTTGCGCATCGGCCATTGTTTTCTTGGACTTGCACTTTACGCAGTAACCTTCTACTGGAGTGCCCCCACAACTTTTACACATTTCCTTCACCTCCTCTCACAATCAAATTATACCGTGAACTCGATTTCAATGCAAATATTTTTTGAAATTTTGATTTTTGTTTGACATTGATTTTTGCCCTGCTCTTTGATATACTCAATAAGGAGGGTATTGAACCATGAACAAGACAATAGATGACCAGATAGTTAATCAGTTAGAAACGATAGCCGGTAAGGAAAATGTCCTTGTAAATGAATTGGACATGGAGCCTTATTCTCACGATGAGACTCCTGGGCTTAGGTCTTTTCCGGAGGCGGTAGTTAAACCAACTGAGACCGAGCAAATCAGCCAGATACTGCGACTGGCTAATGAAAAAACAGTTCCAGCCACTCCCCGGGGAGGAGGAACCGGCCTCAGCGGAGGGGCGGTGCCCCTATGTGGTGGATTGGTCGTTTCATTGGAGCGAATGAACAAAATTTTAGATATTGACACTAACAACTCCATGGCTACGGTCCAGGCTGGTGTAATTAATGGCGAACTTCAAAGAGAGGCAGAAAAGTTGGGACTCTTCTATCCAGTCAATCCGGCCAGCATGGATAGCTGCACCATTGGGGGAAATGTGGCTGAGAACTGTGGAGGAGCCAATGCGGTCAGGTATGGGACGACCAAGGATTATGTCTGCGGATTAGAAGTTATCCTTGCTGATGGCCAGATAGTCAGGGCGGGAGGGAAATTGGTCAAGAACGCCACTGACTTTTCCCTTATCCAGCTACTGCTTGGCTCAGAGGGTACCTTAGGAATAATGAATGAGATAACCTTGCGTCTGGTTCCCCTGCCGGAGGCAACGGTAGTTCTCATCATCCCATTTGATGACCTGTCAGCCCTCTCTGAGATAGTTAGAGAAGTCTTCCAGACCAGGATAGTTCTGACCATGATTGAGATTATGGACCGCAGAACCATAAAGGCTTGCCAGGAGTTTCTGGATAGGAAGATACCTTTTGATGAAGCCCGGGCCCATCTCTTATTGAGGTTGGATGGAAAAGACAGGAAGGAGCTGGAGGGATCATTTCAAGCCATTGGTGAAATCTGTCTAAATAAAGGTGGTTTAGATGTGTTGGTGGTTGAGGAGATCAGTGACCAGAGAAAAATTTGGGAAGTAAGGCAGTCCATACATGAGGCCCTGGTGGATAAAGCCCATCTCCTAACTGATGAAGATGTAGTCGTCCCCCGAACTGAGATAACCAATCTTCTCTCAGGAGTGCAAGAAATCTCCAAAAGGCACAATCTCCCGGTGGCAAACTTCGGGCACTTAGGAGATGGGAACATCCATGTCAATTTTCTGAGAGAAGACCTGGAGGAAGAAGTTGCCAGGAAGGCTTTGACCCCGGCCCTAAATGAACTCTTCCGGTTAGCCGTCTCTCTGGGAGGAAAGATTTCAGGTGAGCATGGAGTAGGCCTCTTCAAGAAACCATATTTCCCTCTCTCCGTGGATAAAAATTACATCAAGCTCATGAGAGGGATTAAGAAGGTATTTGATCCCAGCAACATCCTCAACCCAGGCAAGATATTCGATTAACAATTGGTAGATAGTCTATAATGGAAGTTTGACCGGGCGTCCAGTTCGGGAGGATTTATAGATGGCCAGTATAATCTCTATGGATTTGCGTCCTTCCTCTCCGCTAACTATGGGAGGACGGTCATTTTGAATCGCCCTGACCATATCCTGAATCTGGATACAATGGCCTTCAGCACCAATATCTGTCGGGATAGTAATAGCCTTGGAAGTGGCAGCTGACTGCTTGACTTTAAGTTCATCTATTTCCTTGCCGCCTCTACCCTCAACCTTCCAGAGTTTGATCCCTTCACCTTCTATAATAATAGTTCCCTTCTGGCCATGTATTTCAACACGGTGAGGGATTGTAGGCGGAAAAACAGAAGTGGTGCCTTCAATAACACCGATAGCCCCGCTCTTGAACTCCAGCACTGAGGCGGAGGTATCCTCTACTTCTATCCTGCGGGCCAGTGTGTGAGCATAGCCATAGATTTTAGCTGCCGGACCCATGTACCACTGGAGCAGATCGATGATGTGGATACCCTGGTTCATCAAGGCCCCACCGCCATCATATTTCCAGGTGCCACGCCAGCCGGCAGAATCATAATAGGCCTGACTGCGATAATATTTCATGTAGCAGTCACCTAAGATGAGTTTACCCAGAGATCCTTTATCCAGGGCCTTTTTGATGGTTTTAAAAGGTTCGGTTACGCGGCGCTGAAAGATAACAGCCAATTTGACTTTGTTATCATGGCAAGCCTTGATCATGGCGTCCGCCTTCTTTAAAGTGATGGCCATCGGCTTCTCCGTAATGATATGTTTACCTGCTTTGGCCGCTATTATAGCCTGGTCTGGATGTAAAGAACTGGGAGTACACAGGCAGACCACATCCACATCATCTCGCTTTAGAAGTTTCCGGTAATCAGTATACCAGTCAACATGATGGTCATCAGCTAATTTACGGGCCTTAGCTTCAATATCGTCGCAGACCGCTATTAATTTAGCCCCTTTTGCCGTCTGAATTCCCCTGATATGCCAGGGGGCGATTACTCCACAACCAATCACCGCAAATCCAATGTCTTTTGCCATCTTTCTATATCTCCTTTTTTTAGCCCCTCACCTTAAATCTCGCCACGGCGAGTCGTCTCTGGAGACC
>JAJOKU010000046.1 GCA_021129695.1 candidate division NPL-UPA2 bacterium | reverse complement strand
GCCTCTCCGTCGGTAGTGAATGTTTATGAACGGGAGATCTGCGGAAGTTGGGATTTAATCATTGACCACCTGCCAGCTGAGTTAGCACATCCGGAGCAACCTTAGCGAGTTTCTCCCGGACACGCTGCTCGATCTCCCTGGCTGTTGACAGGGTTAAGATCTCCTTCACCAATCGCCTGGCTTCCTTCATGGTGACCGCCCTAATTATCTTCTTGATTTTAGGAATGGCCACGGCACTCATGCTCAACTCATCTAAACCCATTCCCAAAAGGATAATGGCAAAGATTGGCTCAGCGGCCATCTCCCCGCACATTCCCACCCATATTCTCTGCCGGTGGCCAGCTTCAACAATGGATTTAATTAAGCGAAGCACGGCTGGATGGGCCGGTTCGTAAAGGTAGCCGATCTTCTCATTCACCCGATCTATGGCTAAGGAGTACTGGATGAGGTCATTGGTTCCAATGCTGAAGAAGTCTACTTCCCTGGCCAAGATATCAGCCGTCATAGCCGCAGAAGGCGTCTCTATCATGGCTCCCACTTCCAGGTTCTCATCGAAGGCAACTGCTTTAGCCCGAAGCTCTTCTCTCACCTCTTTTAGTATCTGGTTGGCTCTCCGCAGCTCCTCTACGCCAGAGATGAGCGGATACATTATCTTCAGCTTTCCATGGACGCTGGCTCTCAGGATGGCCCGAAGCTGGGTTTTAAAGATATCCGGACGTTCCAGGCAAAAGCGGATGGCTCGCCAGCCAAGGAATGGATTCATTTCCCTGGGAGTCTGTAGTTGGGATAAGAACTTATCTCCTCCTAAATCCAGAGTCCGAATTATGGCCGAATGAGGAGCCATTTTCTCAGCTACAAATTTATAAGCCTGATAGTGCTCATCTTCAGTGGGAAGATCGGTCCGGTTGAGGTAGAAGAACTCGGTTCGGTAGAGGCCAATTCCCTCCGCTCCGTGAGCTAAGATGGAGGGAATTTCCTCTGGCATCTCTAAGTTGGCCGCCAGTTCCAGGCGATGCCCGTCCAGGGTTTGTCCAGCTAAATCCTTAAACTCCTCTAACTTCCTCTCTATAACCTCCAGCTCGTCCTCTTCCGCCTCATATTTTTTTAGCGTCTCTTCATCAGGATTGATGATGACCATCCCATTGGTCCCGTCCACAATTATCCGATCTCCCCGCTTAACCTTAGCGGTTACATCCCTCAAGGCTACCACGGCGGGAATCTCCAAGGCCCGGGCCATAATGGCCGTATGGGAGGTCTTCCCTCCTACATCAGTGACAAAGGCGATTACCTTCTCCCGGTGCATGGCCGCCGTGTCAGAAGGAGATAAGTCATAAGCAACCACGATTACCTCCTCCTCCAGGCTGGATAGGTCTCTGTGCTCCCGACCGAGTAGATTCCGAAGCACTCGCCTGCCCACATCCCGCACATCAGCCGCCCGCCCCTTAAGGTAGGCATCGTCCATAGCCTCAAACTTTTCAGCTAAATTCTCCAGGACCCGGGAAAAAAGATATTCTACATTCAGTTTCTCCTTCTCCACCCTCTTCATTGTTTCTTCAATGAGGAGGATATCCTCCAATACCAGAAGGTGAGCATCTAGAATATGAGCATGCTCTTCATCTATCTCCTTAGCTACTTTCTTGCGTATCTGGACAACCTCTTCAGTGGTCTGAGCCAATGCTTTCTCGAAGCGAGCCAGTTCCTCAGCAACTTCTCCCTCAGAAATCTCCCTTTTGGGGATGGAGAACCTCTCTCCAGTCAGGAGGAAGACTTTCCCACTGATTACTCCTGGGGAAACACCAATTCCCTTTAGTTCAATCTTCTCCAAATTTATCCTCTATCAGTTCCTTTAAAGCTCTTACCGCTCTTTCGGCATCTACTCCCCTGGCTGTTATTATCAAATTGCTTCCCTTGCCAGCCGCCAGCATCATCACACCCATGATGCTCTTTCCGTTCACCCTCTGCCCATTTTTCTCCAGGGTGATTCTGGAGTGGAATTTGTTAGCCCGCTGAACCAGGATAGCGGCCGCCCGAGCGTGCAAACCCAATTCGTTCTCAATCTGGACTGTAGTTGAAAGTGAGGCCATCTCATACCTTTTTGCCTTTCTCCCTGAGCATCTCATCGGCTCTGAGGATGCTCGCCCTTCCCGTCCTCTCCATGAAGAGAGCTTTGATTAACTCCTCCTTCCTGCAAAAAATCCATTATTTTCATCTTCCCCTCCAAAAATAACCTCGTAACCACAGATACTTTGGGCGGAATTATAACACACTTAGGTTCTGCACATCAAATCCTAACACTTAAGTTTTGGCTTAACCCTGTTCCAATAATCAGAGCTTAAAATCTCTCCCCAAGTAGATTCTGCGGGCTTCTTCACTGGTCACCAGTTCATGGGATGTTCCGGAGAGGAGGATTCTGCCTTGATGCATTATATAGGCTCGATCAGTGATCTCCAGGGTTTCCCGCACATTGTGGTCGGTGATCAAGATTCCGTATCCCTTGTTCTTAAGTTCAAATATAATCTGCTGAATATCAGAAATGAGGATGGGATCAATTCCAGTGAAGGGTTCGTCAAGCAAGATGAAGGAGGGGGAGGTAACCAGGGCTCGGGTGATCTCCACTCTCCGGCGCTCTCCTCCAGAGAGGGTATAGGCTCTTTGCTTAGCTAAATGGGCTACATCGAGCTCTTTTAGCAAACTCCCCAGTCTTGCCAGACGCTCTCTTCTGGTCAGAGGGAGGGTCTGGAGGATAGCCAGTATATTCTCGGCTACGGTCAATTTGCGAAAGATGGAAGGTTCTTGGGGTAGATAACCTATTCCTTTCCTGGCTCTGGCATACATAGGAAGATTGGTAATATTCTCATTTTCCAGGTAAATGCTACCCTCATCCGGCCTGAGGAGGCCAACCATCATATAGAAAGTGGTTGTCTTCCCTGCTCCATTAGGACCCAGGAGACCAACCACCTCTCCTTTCTTTATTTCAATAGAGATTCCATCTACCACCCTACGGCGTTTGTATGATTTAATCAGGCTATCTGTTCTGAGAAGCATCTTTCGGAATACCCTCACTTTGTTCAGGAAGTAGCGAGTAGCAAGAAACGAGTAGAGAGATTTTTTATTTATTCTCGCTGCTTGCCACTCTCTGCTCGCTACTTTTCAGGGAAGATCCTCCCGGTTACATTTCCCTCAGCCACTACTTTAATAATCTCCCTATCTCCCTCATCTAAATATATAGTTATCTTATCCGCATTCAGAATATCTCCCTTTCGCTCTATCTTCACCCGGCCATCCAAAGTTATCATATGCTTTTTCGGTTCATAATACGCCCGGTCAGCATGTCGAATGATAATCTCCTCCTCAAATCTAACTACTCCTTTCACTTCCTTCTCTGCTTCAATCTGGCCACTGTCCCTATTCCAGACGCCCGTATCAGCTTCCAGCTCTATTGACTTTTCCCCATCGTCTCCATAAAAGATTTTCTCTACCCGCGGTTCCTCTATGGTCACCATTTGCTGGTCCAAGCCACTGACTGCACGCGCCCGCAATGTCAGGACTTCTCCCTCTTTCATGTCGGTAAGAGTAACTCCTTCTGCCCTCTCCCCCGACTCTTCCCGTGGTTTCTCAATGGGAGCTTCTGGCTCTTTCACCTCTTCTCTGGCACATGAGCCAAAGAATAAGATGGCTGCTGCTGATACAACAATAGGTAGGCTAAGTTCTCTCATCACCCATATAAAGTTTCGGCTTTAGCCCTGAGCGGATTTTTCTTGCCCCCACCGTTTTGCTTCGCTTTTGCTTGCAGTATAGGAAAGTATACGGTGAAACACAGCCGAAGCACCGCAAAGCAGTGCCGTAAGGCAGTGCTACCTACGGCTAGCAGTACTGCCTTCGGCTGTAAAACGCACTTTCCTA
>JAJOKU010000162.1 GCA_021129695.1 candidate division NPL-UPA2 bacterium | reverse complement strand
TGTCTATCTCCTCTAAGGTCTTCGCCTCCGCTTTCCCTCCCTTGGCCAGTATCTGGGTGATAGCTGCGGTAAGGGTTGTCTTCCCATGGTCAACATGACCTATGGTGCCCACATTCACATGGGGCAGTCTTCGCTCAAATTTTTGCTTGGGCATCTTGCACCTCCTTAGTTAATCTATCGTCAATAGTCCATGGTCGATGGCTAAAATCTTTTAACTATGGACCATGGACTTTTTTTGGAGCCCATGACCGGGATCGAACCGGTGACCTCATGCTTACCATGCATGTGCTCTGCCAACTGAGCTACACGGGCAACCCTCATTCTAAATCAAGGCGAAGCCATATTTTACCCAATACGATCTACTCTGTCAAGAAAAAAGAGATGTCCCCAAGAAAAAAAGAGATGTCACCATCTCCCATCTTATTACTGAGTTCGTTTTTTTAGGGTAAGCGGATAACCCAGATGTGAGTACCAGATTGGAAAGCGATTTTATCGCCCCGGGGAGAGAAACTGGGGAAATACTCACGGTGCTCGTCGTTAGTTAGATACTCGGCCTCTCCCGTCCCATCAGCCTTAACTACCCAGAGGTCGTAGTGCTCTACTTCCCTTCCTCCCAATACCTTCTTCCTATTAGAGACAAAGACAATTCTTTCTCCATCCGGAGACCAGGCTGGATAATTGCTCCATCCTGGAAAATCACTCCTCATCCCTCCTGGGCCAGTCAGTCTTCTCTCCTTCTTCGTGTCCACATTAATCAGCTTGATAATGTTTCCCGAATAGAAGGCAAGCTGGCTCCCATCAGGGGACCAGGCTGGATGATCATTATATCCAGAGGAGGTGACGAACTGCGCCTCCTTCCCCTCCTTATCTATCACCCAGATATTATTTTGGGCTACGAAAGCTATCTTTTCCCCATTGGGTGACCAGGCGGGATTAAAGCATTCTTTTATCTCTATCTCTGTCTGATGACTGTAGAGGAGCCTTAGGTTAGCACCATCAGCATCAACAACAAACAGCTGTCTTTTGCCCTCCCTGTCTGAGTGAAATACAATCCTCTTTCCATCCGGGGACCAGGAAGGATGCTCATCCATGCTGGGAGAGTTAGTGAGGTTAACTGCTCCTGTCTTTGGTTTACCATCTTCATCAAGCTCCACTACCCAGATATCCTGTTTTCCCTCCCAGTAGCGGGTATAAGCTATCTTCCTTCCATCGGGCGACCAGGCAGGGAAGGAATGGTAGCCAGGCCCAGAGGTAATCTGCCACCGCTCTGGAAGCTTCTTCTCTTCTACCGATGGCTTGGCTTCCCTCACCCTTTCCTCCCTTGGCCGGGCAGGTCTCCCAGATACCCTCTCTTCCTTCCGGGCACATCCCAGGAGGAGACTTAAGGCAAGCATCATCAAAATTATCTTCCCGGGGACTCTTCTTCTCACATCAGCTCTCCCACTTAGGGATGATTTTAACTTATATCGATTTTATTGTCAACCCCTAATTTCTTGTTCCCTAACTTCTTATTCTTGGGCAAATTCATTGACTTTCCCAAAGCTTTCTGCTAAAGTAATTTTGATACAGCTGAAGGCAGTACTGCTAGCAAAGCAGTACTGCTTCGGCTGTGCTAGCAAAGCAGCACTGCCTCTGGCGGTGCTTCACCGTATTTGATTTTCCCGAACGCCGTAGTGCAGGGTTATCTTATGAAGTGCATAATGGTCATCCCATCTTACTGGGGAAGGGAGAAAAGCACGGGGGTGAAGGAGGGAGATATAACCTATGACCACCCAACTGCCCTCGATGAGAAAGGCACTCTCAGTCGTTGTCTGGAGAGTTTGAGGGTACTGAAGGACAGGGATTTCACGCTGGTTATTATCGGGGCAGCCACCAGCCCAGATATTTCCAGAAGGGTTGAGGAAAGGATAGCTGACACTATCAAATCAGTTCATACTGGACTTAGAACATTTCTCTTTAGTCATTCCCATTTGGAGAAAATTCATAAGATAGCTGGAAGACGGGAATTCTTTCATCTATTGCAGCTAAAAGGTTACTCCCCAATCCGCAACTTATGCTTGCTTTGTGGAGAGATCTTCCAGGCGGAAGCAGTCATCTTCATTGATGATGATGAGGTATTTGAGGACCCCCATTTTCTTAAAAAGGCCAAGGAATTCATCGGGAGGAAAGTAAATGGAAAGGAAATTAAGGCGGTAGCCGGCTATTATCTCCAGCCCGATGGGGATTATCATCTTAAGAAGGAAGTGAAGCCCTGGATGGTTTACTGGGACAACCTGGAGAGGATGAACGAAGCTTTCCACAAAGTTATTGGAAAGGAGCCAAGGCTAAAGGAGACTCCCTTTGTCTTTGGAGGGAATATGGTCATTCATAGAGATCTATATAGGGCTGTCCCCTTCGACCCAAATGTTCCCCGGGGAGAGGATATCGACTATCTAATGAATGCTCGCATGTTTGGTTTTCACTTCTTCCTGGATAACCAGCTTTCCATAAAACACTTGCCTCCTCCCAATCCCAATCCCACCTGGCTCCAGCTCCGTAAGGACATTCATCGCTTTGTCTTCGAGCGAGAGAAGTTAAATTCTCAGAGGAAGCTCCCTGGCATAACCCTGGTAACAGCCGAGGAGTTTGATCCTTATCCAGGAGCGTTTTTGAAGGAAGACCTGCAAGAAAGGGTATATAAATCTAATCAATTGCTGGCCATGGAATATCTCCTGGGGGGGGATGGGAAAGGCTGTCAGGAAGCCCTGAACAACATAATGGAAGTAAAGAGGGCCAGGCCCGAATTCAATCCCTTTGAGAATCTTCTCTCACTTCAAAAAAGGTGGCAAGCGTTGATGTCTTATCTGGCTAAACCAGAAATACATTCAAGAGTGAGAAAGATCTGGGGTGAAGGATAAGGTTGGCGGTCTTTAGACTGTGGTGGAGCAAGGGGGATTTGAACCCCCGACCTGCTGCATGCGAAGCAGCCGCTCTCCCCACTGAGCTATTGCCCCACTGATCTATTTCTCTGCCAATCATTTCCATAGTTCTCATTTCCTTTTCTATCCTGCTATTTTAACAGACCCTGACCCAAAGGTCAACTGCTTTTTATGCTTTTGCTTTTTATATGCCCATTCGCGACTTTATTCGCAATTCGCGATTTTTTATTTGACATAATTCGTCCCAAGTGTTATTGTATGAACAGCCCATGAGAAAGAAGCCATATTTAGAGTCAGAGAGGCGAAGATATATACGGCTCCGGCCAAAGGAACCTATCCCTGTCCGATTCAAAGTGATTGAGGAAAGCAAGAGAAGAAAGGTAGCTGTCGCTAACCAGGCAAAGACGAGAAGTGTGAGTGCCGGAGGAATGTTCTTAGAGATACCTTTTCTGAAGCCAAAAGTGCTGGAGGGACTTCTCAGAGGAACTCACCTCCTCTCCCTGCAGATAGACATCCCCAATGCTTCTCATCCCATTAAGGCCCTGGCCAGAGTGATCTGGGTGGAGGGAGAAAAGGGAGTGGACGCCGATAGATACGGAGTTGGAGTATCCTTCCTCGCTGTTACCGACGATGACCGAGAGAAAATCATGAATTATGTGATCGATAGGTGTTTATAGATTCATCCTTCCGGTTTCACTTTGGGAAGGCCATAAACTGGATCACCGTTCTTCCGCTTTTGTTTCTGCTTCAATATCTTGAGCCGCTCCATACGCTTGAGCACACTGCGACGCTGTCCCCGTCGGCCGGCCGATGATTTTAGACTGGAGTGCTGAGTCATTTTTTACCTCCTGATACACCGAGTATTTGCGTCTTATGGTAGCATACTCTGGAATAGAGAGCAAGAAAATTCGTCGCTTCGCTCCTCATGCCTTTTAATTTACACGAGTTACGCATTATTTTTAGATGTCAGAAATGTAACCCTTTCAATTAC
>JAJOKU010000142.1 GCA_021129695.1 candidate division NPL-UPA2 bacterium | reverse complement strand
GAATGTGTCCCGACGATAAAAATATCCCAAAAGGGGTTAACTGTCAAACTTGCAAACTTAGAGAAAAATAGTGTACAATCTTGTTTTGAAATGAAGATTCTCAACCTGTATATCGTTAAGGAGTTCTTTCCCCTCTTCGTGCTTTCCTTCCTGGTCTTCACCTTCATCCTCCTTTTAGAAAATATGCTTGAGCTTATCGAGATGTCCGCTAAGGGAGGCCTTGCGGCCCTGAAATTGATTATTTACATCCCCCTTTTCTCCCTCTGTTACTCACTTCCCATGTCCACCCTAACGGCAACCATGATGGGCTTCGGCCGGCTATCCCAGGATAATGAGATAGTGGCTATGGAAGCGAGTGGAATAAAGGTTACCTCTTCATTTATTCCGGTTTTCTTCGTTGGCTTTCTTCTCAGCCTTCTCTCCCTTCACCTGAACAGCGGAGTTGTCCCCCGGGCCAGGTATCGCTTTGAATCTATGACCCGGGAATTGGGAGTTAAAAAACCTACCCTCCTTTTCCAGGAGAGGGTTTTCATTAAGGACTTTGGCCAGTACCGGCTCTTTATTAAGAAGGTGAAGGGGCATCATCTATATGGCGTTCACATCTGGGAGTTAAGAGAAGAAAGCCCTCCACTGACCATATTTGCTAAGAAGGGGGAAGTAATATCCGGGAAGGAAGGGGAGGCGTTAACCCTCAAGCTGATTGAGGGAATGAAGGAAGAAGTTGATCCGGAAAGGGCAGGAGAATATCGCCGAATTAACTTTGACACTTACTACTTTACTCTCTCTCTGGCTTCACCTCAGGAAGGAAAGGTCAATAAGAGGCGGAATGAAATGACCATCCAGGAGCTGAGGGAGGAGATAAAGGAGCTGAAAGGGAAGATGGTTTATCCACTCTTAGTTGAGATTAACAGAAGGATATCCTTGGCCTTTGCCTGCCTCACCTTTGTCCTCATTGGAGCTCCCCTTGGAGTTGTCGTTAAGAAGGGTGGAAAGTCAATAGGATTTGGATTGAGTTTTTTACTCATCCTCGTCTATTATATAATGATGATGTTGGGAGAATCGCTGGGAGAGAGGGGCGTGCTTCCTCCAGCTCTGACCATGTGGGCGCCAACTGTTCTCCTCAGCGGCGTAGGCTCCTTCCTCATCTTCAGGAGGATTGAGCATTGAGGATCCTGGATCGCTATATAGCCAGAGGTTTTCTGACCTGTTATCTCTGTGCCCTGATAACTTTCGTGGCTCTATATTTAATAGTTGACCTATTTACTAACTCCGATGAATGGATACAGGCCGGGATGCCTGCCTCAACCATAATTGATTACTATCTGAATTGTATGCCCAATGTCTTCATCCTTGTCGGCCCGGTGGCCTTGCTTCTTGCTACTCTCTTCGCCTTGGGGACCCTCTCCAGGAATAACGAACTTACGGCAATAGCGGCAAGCGGGATAAGCCTTTATCGAACTTTGCTCCCCTTGCTTCTCATTGCTTTCCTGGTTAGCCTCGTCACCATATTCGTCAATGAATTAATCGTCCCCAGGACAGTCAGGAGGGCAAATGAGATAAAGAGGATGAGAAGGGAGAGAAATCCAGATTTACATGTATATAGGGATATTCAATTGTATGGAGAGGAAGGGAATATGTTCTATATCAGATCATTTGATAGCCGCAGAAACATCCTGAAGGGACTACAGATTCTCAAATACTCTAAGGGCGGTTCTATAGAGCTGAGAGTGGATGCTGAGGAAGCTAAATGGTCAGATGGCCGATGGCGCCTCCTCAATGGATTCTTGCGCCGATATGATGAGAAGGGAAACCTGGAAGAGGTGCAGCCACTCAGGGAACTTGATATTCCCGAAACTCCAGAAGATTTTTTGGCGGGCCCACATAGAAGCGAAGAGCTCAGTTTCCGGGAGCTGAAAGGGCACATAGAGACCCTTGTCGCAAGGGGGCTGCCAAGGAAGGAGCTTGGCAGGGAAGTTGTAGAGCTTCATTCAAAGGTCTCCCTTCCCCTGGCCAATCTGGTTATCCTCCTCACCGGGATACCATTTGCTCTGCGCACCCGACGCCGCGGGATAGTCGCTGAATTCGGCAAGGCCATCGGAATAGGCTTCATCTACCTGGCTTTTTTCAGGTTAGGACAGTTCCTGGGGCAGGGCCTCTTACCTGCCGTGGTGGGCGCATGGCTGGCCAATATCATCTTTGCCACGGGGGGCATTGTTCTAATCTATAAAACCGGAAGATGAAATCTGAGCATAGCCTCTCCCAGGGTGACAACATCATACATTGCTTGACTCTTTAAGGGGAAATCTCCCTTTTGACTCCCTCAGTTATCTCTCTGAACTTCTTTGCCTTTTCAGTTAAAACTTCAAACCTTCCTTCTTTAATAGCCTCTTTATCTATTAATGCTCCTCCAACTCCCAGGCAGGCGGCTCCTGCCTTGAGGAAATCTCGAGCCGTGTTAAGGTTCACTCCTCCAGTGGGGACGAGGGGAACCCGAGGAAGAGGTCCTTTTATGTCCTTAAGGTAGCGCGGGCCAAATAGATTAGCTGGAAATATCTTCACCATATCTGCTCCCGCTTGCCAGGCAGTGACAATCTCAGTGGGAGAGAGAGCTCCGGGAATAAGGACAAAGCCTGCCTCTTTTCCCATTTCTATCACTTCCAAGTTAATATTGGGAGAAACGAGAAAGGTGCTACCTGCTTCCACAGCTTCTTTAGCCATCTCAGGATTAATGACTGTTCCTGCCCCTAAGATGATCTTGTCACTCATGGTAGCCGCCAGTTCCTTGATTATTTTAGCTGCCCCAGGGATGGTAAAGGTGACCTCTATAACATTTATTCCTCCTTGGGAAACAGCCTGGATAGCCTTTAAAACTTTATCCTTCTCTTTCCCTCTGATGACGGCAATTATGCCGCACCTGGTAATAGCCTTTAGAGTCTTTTCCTTATTTATCATGACTTCCTGAGTGGTATTGGTTCCTTGGGTTCAAACTCCATTCCTTTTCTACCTTTCCTAATGACAATACACCTTCTCCACTTATCATCATTGCGGGATACCGGCTTTGAGTCTTCAAATCTGTTGAATCTGAGGTGGGGTCCCCGGCTTTCATCCCGTAAGTACGAAGCTCCTAAAATGGTCTCGGCTACCAACAGCATATTCATCGTCTCCAGAGCATAGGCCACTCCATTGTCATCCGCTGAAATACCTTCCTCCCTGAGTTCCCTAATCTCCTCTTGACCTTCTTTTAGTCCTTCCTCCGTTCTGACCACACTGGCGTAACGGGAGAGTAAATCCTGAATCTTCTCTCTGGATGCTGTGGCTTCCTTCCCCTCCTTGCATTTTGAGCCCTTATCTATTTTATGGCATACAGTCTTTATCTGGCCATCCTTTACAGGCAGAAATTTTAGCTTCTTAGCCTCCTCAGCGGCAGACTCTCCAGCAATGCGGCCAAATACCTGGGAATCAAGAAGGGCATTCCCTCCCGGGCGATTGGCTCCATGCTGTCCCCCAGCACATTCCCCGGCAGCATAAAAACCCCGGACAGCAGTCTGCCCTCGCTCTCTTATCTTCACGCCACCCTGGAAATGCTGAACCGAAGGAGCAATTTCTATCCTCTCCCCTCTCTCTAAGTCAATATCTCTCTTTCTCAGCCATTTTAGTGAATCAGGGTTTATCTCTCTCAACCTCCCTAAAGGCGAAGATACTCTTGCCCTCTGCCCTAAATCGCATCTCATCTCTCTCCAATACTTATCCTTTAGCACCTCATCCAAGGAAGTAAAATCAAATCCAGATGGATTCCGGGAATAGTCTAAATAGACCTCCTTCCCTTTAGCCATCTCTTTAAAGACAGCAATGTCAATTATGTTACACGAGTTACGCACCCTTTTTGTAACTATTTGATAATCAATGGGTTACAGTA
>JAJOKU010000051.1 GCA_021129695.1 candidate division NPL-UPA2 bacterium | reverse complement strand
CAAAATGTGTTACCGACACTTTTTCAAGCTCTTCCGTCGGAGAGGCAGATGAAAACTGGCGAAGTGCGGAAGTTGGGTTTAATTGAAGCAATTATTCTCTCTACTCATTTTTCTATAATCTCCGGTAATCTGTGAAAATTATCTGTGAGAATCTGTGGTTTCATAATTTAAATGATAATTATTGATGGTGACTATGGTTCAGGTGGTGGACAAATCCTAAGAACGGCCATTGGTCTGGCCGCCCTCACCGGTAAGGCCTGTCGAATAGAGAAAGTCAGAGCTAAGCGTCCTCATCCTGGTCTGAGGGAACAACATCTTCAAGCCATAAAAGCAGTAGCTTCTATCTGCGAAGGGAAGTTGGAAGGGGCTGAGATAGGCTCGACAGAAGTTGAGTTTTATCCAGGACAAATTAAATCAGACAATATCTTCATAAACATCTCCACAGCCGGTTCAATTGGTTTAGTTCTCCAGGCCCTGCTCATCCCGGCTATGCAGGCTGACCTGAACATTAAGATTAAAGGGGGAGCTACCTATGGGAAATGGGCTCCTCCTATCTCTTACCTTCAGAATGTAATTTTCCCTCTTCTAAATAAGATGGGTTATCAGATAAGACTAAAAATTTTGAGAGAGGGGTTCTATCCAAGGGGTGGGGCAGAAGTTAAAGTTAAAACGAAAAAGGCAAAACTTAAAACTCTGGAAATTACTTCCAAGGGAGAGATAATAAACATCAGAGGAATATCCACTGCTTCATTGAGCTTGAAAAATAGCCAAGTTGCCGAGCGGCAGGCAGAAGTAGCTAAGAGGGTCATAGCCAGGCATCTGGAGACTGCTCCCGATACACAGACAAGGTACTGTGACACTGCCTGTCCAGGCTCTGGAATTCAACTATGGGCTGAGACAGAGAATTCTATACTCGGAGGAAATGCCTTAGGGGAGCGGGGGAAGAGGGCAGAAGTGGTAGGGAAGGAAGCGGCCGAGAGCTTAATTTATGAATATGACAGTGGTGAAGTAGATTCTCACGCGGCCGATCAACTTCTTCCCTATTTAGCGATAGGGAAGGGAAGAATTAAGGTGAGCCAGGTCACTGAACATTGTCGAACCAATGCCTTCATTATCGAGAAATTCCTGGCGGTAAAATTCAAGATAGTCAAAGACACAATTGCTGTAACTTAACTTAGGAGGTGAAATATGCAGGTAATCATTATTGGATCTGGTTGTGGAGTTCCTTCTCTCAGAAGGGGCTCGCCGGGAATGTTGCTTAAGACAGACAAAGAAAATATACTTTTCGATACGGGAGCGGGAACGCTGAGAAAGCTGCTGGAGATAGATATAACTTACCATGACATTGACTACATCTTCTATAGCCACCTGCATCCAGACCATACTCTGGATTTGGTCTCTTTCCTCTTCGCTATGAAATACGCTGGTTCTCCCAGGCGCAAAGATCTTCATCTAATCGGGCCGGATGGATTCAGAGATTTCTACGATAGTCTATTAGAAGTTTACGGCAACACTATTCAACCTGAGCTTTACGAACTTTACCTAAAAGAGATTGGTGAGGGAGAGCATAAATACAGTGACTGGAAACTCCTCACTAAGCGGCTACCTCACACTGAGGTTAGCCTTGGCTATCGAATAGAGCTTGGCGATAAACGAATAACTTATTCCGGCGATACCGAATACTGCCAGAACATAGTGGCCTTAGCCAGAGATGTAAACCTCCTTATCTTAGAATGCTCTTTCCCGGAGGAAGTGAAGGGGCACTTAAGCCCTTCCTCAGCGGGCCGAATTGCCAAGGAATCCAACTGCCACAAATTGGTTCTCACTCACCTTTATCCCATCTGCGACCAGTCCGATATCCTCAATCAGTGCCGAAAAGAATTTGAGAGAGAAGTGGTGGTAGCCGAAGACCTCATGAGATTTGAGATGTGACTTGGCAAAGGTTAAACTTTGATGTATAGTATTCAGTGAGCAGGATTCAGGATAATGGGCCCTTATATTGCCAGAAGGCTGGACGGAGCTTCTAAGCTGAAGCTGTTAGGAGCAAGGGCACAATATGATGTCTGCGGTTATCCCTCCATCTTCAGTCAAAATAAGAAACGACCCCTGCGCTTCAATTTCATCTATCCAGCCGTGGGAGAAGGAGGAAGATGCACCAGACTATTTAAGGTTCTACAGACCAATATCTGTCAGGGCAATTGTTTCTACTGTGCAAATCGGCGCTATAGAGATTTCCCCCGCCTGAGCTTTAAGCCTGAGGAACTGGCTCGCCTCTTCATGGAAAATTACAGGAAAGGCGTCGTGGAAGGACTTTTTCTCTCCTCTGCTATTTATCGCAACCCAGACCATAGCCAGGAGGAGACCCTTAAGACTATCAAAATTCTCCGCCATAAATACTGCTACCAGGGTTACATTCATTATAAAATTCTCCCTGGGGTAGACACTGATTTAATCAAAGAGGCTTCCAAACTGAGCGATCGCTTATCCATAAACCTGGAAGCGCCGGGAGAAAAATTCTTAAAAAATCTTACTCCCACCAAGAAATACGAGAAGTTACTCAGTCAATTAAAAGAAATTGCCCGCATCGATCGAGTCCATCCACTTCGGGCTGGAATCACTACCCAGTTAGTGGTAGGGCCAGGCGGGGAAGCTGACCGGGATATTCTTAATCTCGCTCATCGTCTTTATCAAGACCACCGCCTCTGGCGGGTCTACTATAGTGGGTTCACTCCTTTAAGGCATACCCCCCTGGAAAACAACTCTCCCTGCTCCCCCTGGCGAGAAGCGAGACTATATCAAGCAGATTTCCTGCTTAGAAAATATAGATTCAGCTCAGGAGAGCTTCTATTTGATGAAGAAGGAAATCTGCCTCATGATATAGACCCCAAATTGGCCTGGGCAAGAGAGCATCCGGATGTATTTCCCATTGAGGTAAATAAAGCAGGTTTCTGGAAACTGGTCAGGGTTCCGGGGATAGGTAGGCTCTCAGCCAGAAGGATATTGGAAGTGCGCCGAAGCTCTAAGATAAAAGACCTGACTGAACTTAAGAAATTAGGTGCCGTAGTAAAGAGGGCCCGGAATTTCATCACCCTCAATGGGAGATTCTTTCCCAAGAAAGAGGCTCTTGTCGAGAAGAGGCTAAAAGAACAGCTTTTTCTATGGGAAGAAATTTAAGCTGGAGCAGTTACTGTGATTTACATCGGGACAAGTGGCTATGTGTATAACCACTGGGGCAGGGGGGTATTTTATCCGAAGGGCCTTCCTCAGAAGGGGTGGCTTGAGTTCTATGCTGAGCATTTCAGGACAGTAGAGCTTAATGTCACTTTTTATCGTCTTCCCTCCCGAAGCGCCTTCCAGGGATGGGAGCGAAGGACTCCCGGGGATTTTAGCTTTTCCGTCAAGGGAAGCCGGTTCATTACTCACATAAAACGCCTTAAGGATGTAGATGACTCTTTAAAGGTTCTCTTTGACAGAGCCAACTCCCTTAAGGAGAAATTATCGGTGGTTCTCTGGCAACTGCCACCTAAGTTCAAAGTTGACTTAGATAGGCTAGGTGAGTTTGTGAGATGCCTGAAGAAGTATAAATATACCCGACATTCATTTGAGTTTCGGGAAGAAAGCTGGTTTTGCAAGAAGGTATATGAAATCCTGAAAGATGCTGATATGTCCCTCTGTCTGGCTGACTGGCCGAAATTTAAAGTGGAAATTCCAGACATAGCCAGTTTTGTTTATCTTCGCCACCATGGTGCAGCCGGAGAGCTTTACGGAGGCTCTTATTCAGAAAATCAGCTGAGAGAAGATGCTAAAAAGATAAAAAGATGGCAGAGTCGAGGGAAAGATGTCTACATCTATTTCAATAATGATGCCCATGGCTGGGCGGTCAAGAATGCCCTTACTCTTGCCAAGACGCTTAGCAAATAAGATACTGGACTTTGGCAATTCCGGTGATCGAAAGTTCGTAACATGTTGCCAGATAAA
>JAJOKU010000016.1 GCA_021129695.1 candidate division NPL-UPA2 bacterium | reverse complement strand
CAGTGCAGTAGCGGGAAATAGTGAAGGAAAGAACCCCAAATAGGGAAGGATTTTTAGAAAAACTTAAGAGTCACGTTTTGCCGTCATAACTTCCTGCATCCGTATCACCCCTTTTCTATGTTAACTATAGCATATTTTTGTTCTTTCTTTATGCTATTGTATATTCTATTAACATAAGTTTTAAGTTGGCTTATGAGTTAAGACCTGCTATCTGAATCAAAGTCCTTCAGCAAGGTGATGGCAAACTCAGCGTTGCGCTCAGCCGCTCCCCGCCTGGCCATGATGGCCTGTCTTCCTGCCTCTCCTCGGCGCTTAAGTTCATCCGGGTTTGAGAGAAGCTCAAGTCCCTTCTCTATAAATTCATTAACATCCCTTAACGGTATCCCCGCTCCTGCCCCTTCTAAAAGCTCCTTAGCCTCTAAGAAGTCTCCCATGGAGGATCCGTAGAAGACGACCCTGCCCCAGGCAGACGGCTCGAGGATATTCTGCCCACCCTCAGGGACGAAGCTTCCTCCACAAAAGACTATCGTCCCCAGGCTATAGACCTTGAAAAGGTCTCCAATAGTATCCAGGATAATTATAGGTTGGTTAGTCCGTTTTTTGCCTTCTTTAATTTCACTGAGCTGGATGTAGTTATTAAAACGCTCCTTTTTTAGAAGCTCTTTTACCTCCCTGGCCCGTTCAATGTGCCGGGGAGCGATGATGAGGAGCACCTGTGGAAACTTTTCCCGGAATTTTCTGTAAGCCTGAAGCGCAATTTCCTCTTCTCCCCGATGAGTGCTGGCGGCAATAAAGACTTTGCCTTCCTTGCTTATCTTCAGAACCTCCCTCATCTCGGCTTCAAAGCGGGGTTCGGTCTGGCTAACCAGTGCATCATACTTTGAATTACCACTGACAAATACTCGCTCTGGCCTTGCCCCAATGGCCTTAATTCGTTCCGCATCAGTATCTGATATCATGCTCACCAGGTCCAAATTCTCCAATACCTTCCTCCAGAAGAAGCGAGTCTTTAGATAGCGGCCATATGATCGCTCGGAGATCCTTCCATTAGTTAGCATGGTCTTAACACCTCTGCCCTTAGCCATTCGAAGTAAGTTTGGCCAGAGTTCGGTTTCAGTGGTAACGAAGAGGTCCGGTTTAACTTTACCGAGAACCTTCGCTACTACCCAGGGGAAATCCAGGGGGCAGTAGATATAGGCGGTAGCTTCTTTGACTATCTTCCTAGCCATCTCCTGGCCGGTCTCGGTGCCGGTGGAGAAAAGCAGGCAGGCCCGGGGATAAATTTCTCTAAGCGCTCTTACCATGGAGCTGGCAGCGATAACTTCCCCTACCGAGACAGCATTTATCCAGATGCGAGGCTCGCCCTTCATCTTATCATAAATAGAGCTGGGAACGAAGCCTAATTTACCTCTGAAACTCTTCCGGTATTTCCCGGCAAAGAGCATCTTTCCCAAAAAAAAGGGCGCCCCTACCGCGACCCCGATAAGTAACAGGAGATTGTAAAGAAGATACACTGCTCTTGACTGAAACACCCTTTCCGTGCTATGCTTTTGTTTGCAGCAGCCGGAGTGGTGGAACTGGAAGACGCGCCGGACTCAAAATCCGGTGGGGCTTAAACCCCGTGAGGGTTCGACCCCCTCCTCCGGCAATAACTTACTTTCTAATTCCACTCCTTTAAGAGTTTCTCTCACCTTACATAGATGGGACTGGACCAAGCCATAGCCCCATCGGCCTGGATAACCCGAAGATAGTAATAATCAACTTCCCTTTCCCTCCCCTTATCTTCCCAGGAAAGAGTTTCTGCATCTCCATGGGCTTCGTGCATAGCCCATATATGCCCGTTTTTGATTATCTCTACACTCCGTAACCTATTGGTGCCGATGACCTTGGCCTCAAGATGTCTCGCCGAGCCCGCTTTTATTTCAGTACCCATCATCGCTCCATTTAGGTAAAACTCCACAATCATACTCTCTCCGGTAGTAGCGTAACAGCGGCGTTCCTTTAACGCCTTAAATATTTCCTCCCGTGTTAACTTTGGGGCGTAAACAGCCGCTAACCCACCTGGATAGTGCAGGTTGGTAAATCGACTAGGTACAGCCGAGAGGGCTGGAGCCCCATGGTGATTATCGCTTCCGGCAATAAAGCCAAAACGAGATCCCTTATCCAGTATCTCTCTTACTGATACTCCACGGTGATCATCTTTAGTCCATAGGGGACTTCCCCTTTCCTCCGATGACCCCCACATAGAATAGATCTCTATGAGAGGGGTAAATTCAGGATTATGGTCAACCCAACGGCACAGTTCCAGGGTATGATGCGGTATAACTATAGCATTTTTGCCTTTTAGAAACCTCCACAGTTCCTTCAGTCCAACCCCTTTAAAAGTGGAGCATCGTCGCTAAGGTAGTAAATATTCCTATGCCCGAAGGCCCCAACGGCCATGGGTTCCTCCACTCCAAGCAAAGTAACGAAGCCTCCAGAGTCATTCCATTTCCTGGCCGCTTCCTTTATTTGGAACCATTGTTTCTGACTCATCTTCTCCTGCCAGGGGCGCTCTACCGAACCGCATTCTCGATGATTATGGTCTGCGATGGCCGAAAAATCCGAATGAGCGATGTACCGGGCATGATAATAATATTCATCAGGAGTGCCAAGCCCATCGGAGATAGAAGTCTTGGCATGGATATCCCCAAAATAGATTCTATATGACCACTCTTGCTTACACTCGGAAGGGTTGCTTAGCCCTTGGATAGTGCTATCTTCGGAAATTACTTCCACCCGGTAGATACCTTCTTTCACGAATCTAATATTCTTTAGTATCGCTGAGTTATGGTCTGTCTTCCCGATCTCCAGTTTACCTATAATCTTTTTCCCACCATTACCCATAAGATAAAGGGAAAGCTTTCCCTGCCAAGCAGGATAGGAGGGATTATCATGTTCATCCAGTATCGATATCTTTATTGGGAATGGCTCTCTTGGCAATGTTCTGGAGGGAATGGTAACATGGACCTTCCTCGGTTCACCGGCTCTAATGACCAGACGATGATACCGCTCCTCTTTTCTTAAGGGAAGGAAGTTCCCCCTTCCCTCTTTATCAACAAAAATGGCTAGGTGGTTACGCCAGTTAAGCCATTCCTGCTGAGGGAAATTTTGAATCCTTACCTTCCAGTATCTCAAGAATAGCCTTTCTCCTTCCTTTAGATTTCCCTTTTCAGCTGACCAGGGTTATCTCCCCAGCATAATGGGCTTGCAAATTCTTTAGTTCGGCTCCGCTATAGACTGAGGCTGGGCTATAGTTAGGATGAAGCATAGGGATGCCTTTATAATGCGGATCGTAAAGTTTGACTAGGTCCTCCGGCGGGTCCCATGGTTCATGGGCATCAAAGGTATCTACCCAGAGGAAAAAACTATCAAGTTTATAGTTATCCTCTATCCACTGACAAGCGGTATTGGCGGTTCGGGCAACGAAGGTATCTTCCTCTCCTTTCCAGTTCCAGTTTTGCCAGCGATGGACGTCTACCAGTTTATGCCCGAATATTCTTGAAGGTTCCTGAGTCTTGTCATCAGGCATAACTTCTACAATGGGATGATTGAAGCGGGTAAGGTAGACATCTCCTTCCTGGCCGCGAATCCAATGGTAGGCATGGAAACCACGATGATAATTAGCATTTCCTTTTAACAGGTGAGGGGTATCACAAATTAGCTGATTGATGTAGCCGCTCTCGGATAATACCTCTGGCAATATGATTTCCTCAGCCTCCAGCGGCTGCCAGCCATGAAATGCACCACTGAAGCGTCCGGTGAAGAAATCCTCTCTGGCTGGAATGGTAGGGTAACTGCTTAAGTAATGGTGTTCGAAAAAGGTGCTATCTTCAGCAAATTCATCAAGTTCCAGCGTCCTGATCCCCTTTTCTCCGGTACAACCCAAATGGTCATAACGGAACGTATCCGATATAACCCAACTTCCGCAGATCTCCCGTTCATAAACATTCACTACCGACGGAGAGGC
>JAJOKU010000063.1 GCA_021129695.1 candidate division NPL-UPA2 bacterium | reverse complement strand
GCCTTCGGCACTGCCTTTGGCTGTGTGTGCTTCACCGTAACTTTTTTACTGTATAGGAATTTTCACTCCCTCTAAGGGAGCACTGTAGTGTAATAGTGAGGAAAGTATTCTATGCTTTCCTATACTGCCAGAAAGTTTTTTGAAGATGCTGAGACATTTATAAGGTTCCTGGATTCCATTCGGGAAAGGGCTATTGAAGTGGGGGCGAGAATACCTTTTTGATTAAATTAATGGGACGCAGATCTTCGCAGATAACAATTATTTTTTGATTCTAAAAATCTGTGCTTTTATCCGTGTCCAAAAAAGAAATTACAATATACCTTCAGGCGTCTCAGCAACCTAATGAAGGGGCTTTATTCTTCTCTGCCTCATAGGCTTCCAGTACTTTGCTCTGAATATACTCTCTGGCTTGAGAGGTAATCGGATGAGCCAGGTCACGGTGTTCGCTCTTCGTCCCCTCCGCCTGATCCGCTGGCCGAGGAGCAGGCTCCAATTGGCGCCCGCAGTGGCTACAGAACTTGCTCCTTATCTCGTTGCCAAATTTACATTCCGGGCAGCTTTCCCGCAGCCTTCGGCTGGGCATAGCAACGAAAAGTCCCTTCCGACCTTCAATTACCTTTACATCGTGCACCACAAACTCATGGTCAAAGGTCATGGTAGCGTAGGCCTTTAACTTTCTATCTCTCTCGTTCATTAACCGGACTCTAACCTCTGTGATTTCCACTTAAGATACCTCCACAAAATAGTCGAAAGTTAAAAGCAGAAAATTTAAAGTCTACCGCTTTCAACTTTGCTCCTTTAATTCCAACTGACCACACTCACTCCACCATTCCATGTCTTTGCTACATAGACTTCCTCCTCCTGCTTGATTACCTCTCTTATTCTCTCTGCCTCTTCTCCTGAGCGAGCCATACCAAAGATAGCTGAACCGCTGCCAGACATCGAGGCCAAAGTAATCCCCAGAGATTTGAGCCTCTCCTTAATCATCTTCACCCGAGGGTATTTCTTCTGCATCACCTCCTCGAATTTATTATAGAGAATCGAGCTCAAATCTCCCTTCTCCAGATGCTTCAAGACTATTTTAATCTGACTTTCTCCTTTTGTCAAGTCCAATTTCAGACTTTGGTAGGCTCGTTTAGTTGACACCCTGAATTCAGGGATAACTAAGATAAGCCAGAACGGCGACCACCCTTTTAAGGGAGTGAGTTCATCTCCCTTCCCCCTACCTATGGCTCTTCCTCCCTGGATGAAGAAGGGAACATCCATCCCTAACGAGGTGGCTAGCTGGATAAGTCTTCTTTCAGGTAAATTTAAATTCCACAGTTTATTCAGTCCCGCTAAGGTGGCCGCGGCGTTACTGGATCCCCCACCCAGTCCAGCCGCAGGTGGAATATTTTTTTTAATCTCGATCCCTACGCCCTTGCTTATTTTGGTTTCCTGGAGGATGAGCCGAGCCGCCCGATAGGCTAAATTTCGTTCTCCTTCAGGCACTCCCTCATTCTGGCAGGAGACTTCTATCCCTTTCTCTTTTTCCCTCAAGGTAACTTCATCGCACAGGTCTATAGCCTGAATTATGGTCTCTATTTCATGATAGCCATCTCCCCTTCTGGCCAGGACATTTAGATATAGGTTTACCTTGGCCGGGGAGATAACTTTAATCTCTTTCAAGATTTTCTCTTGCCCTCTCCAGTTCCCTCATGTCTTCAGTAAATAACTTTATTCAAACCATACTCGATGATACCCTCTCCGCCTGCTTCTTTCAGTTTAGGGATAATGTCTCGGGCCGTCTTCTCATCAATCACCGTCTCTACTGCCCACCAACCCGCCTCGCTGAGCTTGGAGATGGTCGGGTTTCTCATGGCTGGCAGGACAGAAATAACTCTCTTTAAATTTTTCTCCGCTACGTTCATCTTCAGTCCCACTTTCTCCTCCGCTAACAGGGCCCCTTTCAATAAAAGAGTCAGGTTGTCTATCTTACGCCGTTTCCAGTTATCCTGGTAGGCTCTTCCATTAGCAATCAGCTTGGTAGTCGATTCTAAGACGGTGTCAACGATGCGAAGGTTGTTGGCCCGGAGCGATTCCCCGGTCTCGGTCAGTTCAACGATGGCATCGGCTAACTGAGGCGGCTTTGCCTCAGTAGCTCCCCAGGAAAATTCAACCTCAGCCTTAACCCGGTATTTCTTAAGATAAGATTTGGTTACATTAACCAGTTCGGTAGCGATCCTCTTTCCCTCTAAATCCTTAACACTTTTAATGGCAGATTTATTGGGAACGGCTAATACCCATTTCACTGCTCTAAGTCCCTGCTTGGCATAGATTAGGTCAGCTACCTCCACCACCTTGGCTCGGCGCTCCCTAATCCAATCCTCTCCAGTAAGACCAACATCAAGCACTCCATGCTCTACGTAGCGAGGCATCTCCTGAGCTCTGATCAGGATAGCTTCTAACTCCTCATCATCAATTATCGGGAGATAGGACCTCTCCCCGACCAATATATTATATCCAGCCCTCTTAAACATTTCTAGGGTAGCACTCTGGAGGCTTCCCTTGGGCAATCCAATTTTTAATTTTCTTAATTTCATCTCACTTTCCTCCATGCTTCTCCAGTATACCACTATGACAATGGCAAGTCAACACATTCGTATCTTGTTTTTTTTCTAGATTATTGGGTATACTCAGTGTTAACACTGAGGCGACAAGCCATTTAAGCCCTTTCCCTCAACCCCGAATGGGGTCTCGGGATGAGAACCCCAGAGGGGCGGGCTTACAGCTCTTATTCCTCGATGTCAAGCATTGGGGCTTGTCGCCGAACGTGTCAACCCCGCGGATGGTATTTGGCGTGGATGCTCTTCAGTCTTTCCCTATTTACATGGGTATACACCTGAGTGGTGGAGATGTCAGCGTGGCCGAGCATCTCCTGCACTGATCTCAGGTCTGCTCCTCCCTGCAAGAGGTGAGTGGCAAAGCAGTGGCGAAAGGTATGAGGAGTAATCTCTTTCCCCAATCCTGACTTATTAGCATACTTCTTAATTACCTTCCACAGTCCCTGACGGGAGAATCCCTTTCCCAGCCTGGTCAGGAACAGGGCAGAATCACTCTTTCTCTTTGCCAATTGAGGTCTTACCTTTTCTAAATATTTTTTTATCCAGTCTCTGGCCTCTCTCCCGAAGGGAACGATCCTCTCCCTACCTCCCTTACCAAAACAGCGCAGGTAGCTAAAATCTAGGTTGAGGTCGACCATTTTTAATGAGATAAGCTCAGAGATGCGAAGTCCGGTGCCGTATAGTAGTTCCAGGATAGCCCTATCCCGAACCTCTTTTAGTGTCTGACCTTTTGCCCTCCGCAGTAATTTCTCCACCTCGGGGATAGTCAAGACATGGGGAAGTTTCTTAGCCACCAAGGGCGAGTCCATGTTGGCCGTGGGATCATCTTTCAGGTCGCCTTCAGCGACCAAGAAGCGATGGAACATCTTAATGGCCACTAAATTTCTGGCCACTGAGGCGGAAGATAGGCCCCGTTTCCCAGGCAGCCCCGGATTCTTTAACTCCATCAGATATGTCATTATCTCCTTGTGGGTACTTCTGCCCAGCGATTCAATTTCTCTTTCCTTAAGGAATCCTATGTACTTCCTCAGGTCTCTCCCATAGGCTATAATGCTGTTCTTGGCCAATCCCCTCTCTACACTGAGATAGTTCAGAAACTGGTCAACCTGAGCTTGCATGGATACCCCCCTTGGTACTATTTTAACATAGTGTCTATCAGGTATTCAACCTTAGATGTAAAAGATGCACCATTACAGTATGGAGAAGTGATTCAATCGTGGGATGGTGAATGCTGGGTCAGTGGAAGATATAGCCGAGAAGTTTGTAGGTGAGTTTGGCGGCCAGAAAATCGGGTGGGATATTTCCATCCTGAGGAGTCAGTTCCACTAAGTCGAAGCCAACTATCTTTCTTTCTCTGGTTAGTTGACGAAGAAACTGAAGGGTCTCATACCAGCCCAGTCCTCCTGGTTCAGGCGTTCCTACCGATGGCATAATCCCAGGGTCCAGGACATCTAAATCAATA
>JAJOKU010000146.1 GCA_021129695.1 candidate division NPL-UPA2 bacterium | reverse complement strand
AGCGAAGCTGCTTGAGCAACTCTCTGTGGATAACTACACTTTTTGGAGAAGAACCCTTTTTTTTAACCCATCACCTTTAATCATCTCCTATCCCAAAGGGCACAGGCTACCCCAAAGGGCACAGGCAGAGGGGAGAGGGCAGGGTGAGGTTAGACTCTTATGGTAATATCCAGTGGATTCTGAGCATACTTATCCTTGCACTGCTTACACAGATCATATTTGAAGTTCATGAAGACATCTTCTTCCAACTTCCTGGGATCCATGTCCTTCATCTTCTCCAATAGCTCCCTTATCTCAGTTAGGCAATCCTTCTTAAGGTCCTCCTTGGTGATCTCCAGGGTATCGTAGGCAGCATACAAATCAATCTTGACGATATAGCGCAGGCTCTTTTTGGGTAGTTCCTTCCCACAGATGTCACAGCGATAGTAGACCATATTTTTTTATCTCCAAATATAAGATAACCACAGAGAACACAGGATAGAGCATATTAAGCAAACAACAAAAAATCCATGTATTTTAAACTCTGTGGCCTCTGTGATTACGAAGCTTTTTTTACGTTTTGAAAAGTTCCAGTTGTGGTTCCTTCAGGAGCCGATAACGCTTCAGAAGACGCAGGAGCTGGAGGAGATCGCAATTCAGATAGTTCTTATTCGGCCTTACTTTGCGGATAAGATATTTCAGGATGGAGCTGAATTCAAGGATGTGGTCGATCCTCTTCCCCTTCAGTATCCTTAGGCTCTTTTGCCTCACTTCATCTTTAGCCGGAAGGGAGGAGATGACCAATATCTTCTTGAAACTACTTCCCTTGAAGAAGTTATTTGCTACCTTCAGAGCCTCCGGTTGAATGAAATCGAATATTTCGGGAGAGCTATTTAAGAGTGAAGGAAAAAACCTCTCCCCATGCCAGCCTTTCACCCCAATGATTGCCTTTTCCATAGCTGGCAGATCTGACCATTGAAGCAAGAAGTTAGTCGCTAGATCTACTTTCTGTGGATTGGGGTTGAGAATGAGAAGTTGTTCATCTACCTTGACTAAAAATCCATTTATCTCAAAGTAAATTTTCACCAGTTCCTGACTAACATTAGACATTTACCCTGCCTCCTTTATGCCCTGTTGGCTAGGACCCCTTAGATGTCTGCTATCTAACGGGGTTTACTAATTTTATCACTTCTTCCACCACCTGGTCAATGGTTAGAGAAGAGGTATCAAGACTATAATCGGCCTGGGCATAGTAGGGAGCCCTGAATTTTAGAAGCTCCTTGATTGTGGCCAGGGGATAATCCACCTCAAGCAGGGGACGGTGGTGCTCACCTTTTGTCCTCTCCAGGATTACTTCTGGCGTCGCTGTGAGACAGACAAGTATACCATTCCTTCTTAAACTGTCCATATTTTCTTTCCTGAGGACTATCCCCCCTCCAGTGGCCATAACCTTATTATCATATTGTGAGACCTTCTCTACCATCTTGCTTTCCAAATTCCGAAAGCGTTCCTCCCCAAAACGGGAGAATATCTCGCTAATCGGTATTCCCGCTTCTTCCTCAATGAGGTCATCCACATCCAGGTATTCCATCTTAAGTTTCCGGGCCAGCTTCTTACCAACGGCTGTCTTCCCCGTCCCCATGAAACCAAGCAGGACTATGTTCTTCATTACCACCTAAGTGTTTTTAGCAAAGTTCCGAATCGTCCCTGAGCGGATTTTTTCTTGCCGCCATCCCTAGTTCATTGAGTTCATAGAGTTCTCAAGTAACTCAACAAACTCAAGCAACTCCATTTGACTATATCTGTCTAACATACTCCATATAGGATTGATAATTTCTCTTCATCTCATTCAAACTATCTCCTCCAAACTTCTCCTTCATAGCCTTAGCTATCTCAAAGGCAACCACTGCCTCCCCGACCACCGCGGCTGCCGGGACGGCACAGACATCAGACCTTTCCACAGCGGCCTTAACTGCATCCTTACTGACTATATCCGCTGACTGTAAGGGAATTTTAAGCGTGGGAATGGGCTTCATAGCCGCCCTGACTACTACCAATTCCCCATTGGTCATTCCCCCCTCTATCCCGCCAGCCCGGTTGGTCTTCCTATAAAACTGGTGCTTTTTGCTTTCATAGTAAATTTCATCATGCACCCCTGACCCGGGACGCCGGGCACTCTCAAATCCCAATCCAATCTCCACTCCCTTTATAGCCTGAATGCTCATAAGAGCCTGAGCCAATAGAGCATCAAGCTTTCTGTCCCAGTGAACGTGACTGCCTAAACCAATGGGAGCATTGATCACTATTACTTCAAAGATACCTCCAAGGCTATCGCCGCTCTTGGTGGCCTTCTCTGTCTCCTCGATCATTAACTTCTCGGCCGTCTTATCGGCACAGCCAAGTTTGGATTTATCTCTTGCTTTCAAGATTTTCTCCATGGTTAAATCAGCCGTGTGAGCCTTAATCCCACCTATTTCCACTACCTGGCTTACTACCTCCATTTCAAATTCCTTCAAGAGGAGCTTAGCTACTGCCCCCACCGCTACCCGGGCCGCTGTCTCCCGGGCACTTGAGCGCTCTAAGACATCTCTAAGGTCCTCCTGGCTATACTTAATGGCCCCGGCTAAATCAGCATGGCCTGGCCTTGGCTTGGTGAGCTTGTCTTCCTCTTTGAGGTCCTCGGGCCGAGATAGAGGATCCATGAATGACTGCCAGTTTTCCCAATCCCTGTTCCTGATTAAAAGGGTAATGGGGCTGCCCAGCGTTTCTCCCCATCTCACTCCGGAAAGAATCTCCACCTCGTCCTCTTCGAGCTCCATTCGCTTCCCCCGTCCGTAACCACTCTGGCGACGGCGAAGCTCGCCATCTATAAATTCCTTACATAACTTCAAGTTAGCGGGAATGCCTTCCAATATGGCGGTAAGACATCTCCCGTGTGATTCTCCGGCAGTTAAGTAACGCAACATAAATTATCCCCCTATTCTAAGATACCAGTTGATTAATCTTTCGCCCCAGAGGAGGCTGACTATTGCTCCTAGGGCCAGATAGGGACCATAAGGGATATAGCTTTCTCCCTTCCTGAGTTTCTGAACTATTCCCACCAGAGACCCGGAGAAGGCGGAGAGCAAGATAGTTAGAAATACTAACTGCCACCCGAGGAATGCCCCAATCATAGCCAGTAGCTTCACATCCCCTCCCCCCATGGCTTCCTTCTTAGCTACTTTCTCTCCAATCGTTCCTATTAGGTAAAGAAAGGCTCCTCCTGAGATAGCTCCAAGTAGAGAGGCAAGAAGTCCTTCCCAGGAGCCGGTGCAGACTTTACTCCAGTGTCCAGCGGTTCTTTGCAGATCAGGATAAACTGTGCTCAAGATAAGTCCCAATATTATCCCCGGGTAGGTAACCACATCCGGTATTATCCAATGTTCAAAGTCAGTGAAAGTGGCAATTATTAAGCCGCAGGTGAAGATTAAGTAAATGGGCAGCTCGGGACCGAGCCCAAATTTCCCAAAGAGTAGTAGAAATAAAAGAGCTGTTAGAAACTCAACTATAAAATAGCGAAAGGTGATTTTAGCACCACAGTATCGGCACCTTCCCTTGAGAGTGAGGTAGCTTAACAGTGGTATATTATCATACCAGGCAAGACTCTTCTGGCAGTGGGGACAGTGGGAGCGAGGTGAGAGAATGGATTCTTCCCGGGGAAGCCGGTAGATGCAGACATTTAAGAAGCTTCCGACCACGGAGCCAAAGATGAAGCTAAATACCTGCAGGAGGATTTTCAAGATAACCCCCACTTATGAAACCACAGAGAGCACCGAGATTAACAAAGCACACAGAGATTTTCACTCCCTTTACAGGAACCAGTACGGTGAAACACAGCCGAAGGCAGTGCCGAAGGCAGCCAGGGGCAGTGCTGATTCTCAAGCAGTACTGGCAAAAGGCCGGTACTGCCTTCGGCTGTAGGGGAGCACTTCACTCCCTTTGGGGAGCACTTTAAGTATAGTGTAAAGGTTTAAATTCACTCTGTGTCCTCTGTGGTTAAATTTATAGTATAGGAATTTCCTTTTTTGGAACACATTAAGTCTTTGACAGAC
>JAJOKU010000021.1 GCA_021129695.1 candidate division NPL-UPA2 bacterium | reverse complement strand
TTAAAAGTCCGCACCGAAGGTGCGCTAAGTTCTGTAGAATTTATACCCTCAGTCCCTGAATTTCCTCATCGGACATTGGACTGACGGTTAAGGATTGGACTTCCGTGCCCGGCAATCTCCAGTAATCTACTTTAATGCTCTCTTCCTCCTTCCCCTTGCTGTAACGGGCGGTGAGGGCACTGGCCTTGGATATGCTCTCACTATTGAGTTCGCCCCGGGCGATGGTAACCGGGCCTGGGAAGTCAGCTACCTGAAAGCAGAAATCTCCTGGCCGGGCTAAGGCAAGGAGTTTATCGTTCTCCCCCTCATTTCTTCCCACTATTAATTTAGTCTGGGGGGAGAGACGGAAATGCCTTCCCAATTTGAGAAGGTGAACATCATTGAGGCCTGCTTCACTGTGCTTAAAAAGATCCTTCAGGCGAGAGGCGAATCCTGAGTCGGTTAGAAGACATCCTCCGGCCGGACAGGGATATTCAGTCAATCCAAACTGAGTTGCTAACTGCATCTGTGGCTTTCGGGAACGTCCCTTGATGGCCAGCAATCTCTCTCTATCCACCCACCCTTCCTTCTCCGGGATGGTTGCTTCCAACAATTTAGCGGAAAGAGGTCGTAGAATCAAACCTCCCAGTTTAGAATCTCTCTCGATAATCCTGAGAGCATCCCGGCGCTGGGACATTGGCCTTTCTCCCAAGACCTCGCCAGTGATGAGAAATGATGCTCCAATCTTCCTCATATATTCTCCTGCTTTCTTGAACATGAAGATGCGGCAGTCAATACAGGGATTGATATTCTTACCATAGCCATAACGTGGATGTTTGACCAGGTCCAAATACTCCCGGGAGACATTGAAGACTTTGAGGGGGATACCAAGCTTCTCGGAGGCTTTCTTTGCCTCAAGGCGGCAAGAACTCCGCGAGGTGCAGGTGCAGAATATGGTTAGAAAGTTCACTGCTTCCACCTCCACCGCCTGCTCTAAGATGAGTTTCACGGCCAGGGTGCTATCCAATCCACCGCTCAGTAAAGCTACTGCTTTTCTCAAAACCTATTTTCCTCAAAGTGTTCATATCCCTTTGATTTTAGGGGATGAGATTTTCGCTCCTTATCAATTAGTGATAATTTCCCTTTCTGGTCAGTTATTTCTCCAATTACGGTCAGAGAAACATCCATTTCTGAGGTGAGCTCAGGAACTCTCTGAGCAGTAAACAGCAGTTCGTAATCTTCCCCTCCCTCCAGAGCCAGTCTGACAAAGTCCTCGCCTAACTGCTCAGACATCTGCCGGGTTTTCTCCGAGACAGGGATCTTCTCGAGCCAGATCTTCGCTCCTACCTGACTGGACTCACAAATGCGCCCGAGGTCACTGGCTAAACCGTCACTTATGTCTATCATTGAAGTAGGCCAAAGTCTCTTGACGATAGCTCTTCCCTCTTCCACCCGGGGCTGGGGAGAAAGATGCTTCCCTGCCAGGCGGTGAGCAGCCGAGCCTCCCAAATCTCCGGTCACCAAGACCTTATCTCCAGCCTTCGCACCAGAGCGAAGGGCAAGATATTCTTCCTCCACCTCACCCAGAAGAGAGATATTAACTATGAGTTGAGGTGAGCTTACCGTATCTCCTCCCACAATGTTTACCTTGAATTTATCGGATAAGTCCTTTATCCCCTGATAGAGGCTATCTACGAAATCAACCGAAGTCTGAGAAGGTAGTCCAATGGAGACCAGTCCATGTTCAGGAACTCCCCCCATGGCGGCTATATCGCTTAAGTTTACCGCCAGGGCCTTCCAGCCAATCTGGTAGGCGCTAAGGGCAGGGCGGGTGAAATGGACATCCTCTATGAGACTATCGGTGGTGAAGAGAGTTAATTTAGGCCCATCGACTTTAATTACGGCCGCATCGTCTCCAATGCCGGCTACTACCTGAGCATCATTGATGGAAATCGTCTCCGCTAATCGTTTAATGAGACCAAATTCACCTAAATCTTTTAGCTTCATAATTTGAAAGCTAAAGCGAAATCGAAAAATCTGAGAAGGCTTTTTTGCCTACGGCACTACCTTTGGCACTGCCTTTGGCTGTGTGCTTTGCGGTGCTTCGCGGTGTTTCACCGTATACTTTCCTATACTGAGATAAACATCGACTGTCAAAATAAAACAGAGCGAGGCCCAAATCCCTGGCTGTAGTCGCTACAGCGGACAATAGAGACCTTTATCATTGATGCTCCTTGAACAGGTCCAGGAATCTATCTTCATACAGTTTATACAGTTCCCATCTATCCAGTTCCTCCTTCAGCAGGTAGGCCTTTTTCCTGTCCACCTTAGCTTGCTGGAATAGCTTCTCTATCTTCTTCATTACATAGTCGGGCACCTTCTCTTTCTCTAAGTCAACTATTTCCCCTTCCTTCTCCATCAATGGGAAAATTTCTTTTATCCTTTCCTCAATCATAGCCATCTTCCCATCCATCTCCTTAATGGCTAAATCTAGTTCCCCCATATCCACTCTGACATTCAACATCCTCCCCAAAACCTCAACTATGGCCCGGGAAGCCTTTGGATTGGGGAAATTTATGGCATAGCTGGGAAGAGTGGCCAGCAGACAGCCTGCTTCAATTCCTCTCTTCTCAGCAAATCCCAGAAGCAACCCATTTAAACCAGATATTTGGCCTCCCTCCATTATCCTCACCCGGTAATGGGCGAGAAGATTTCTCAAAGACTTCTGGTTGGCCACTCCGTAGACCCGAGGTGCTTCTCTGTAACTCATG
Source organism: candidate division NPL-UPA2 bacterium (assembly GCA_021129695.1). Lineage (GTDB taxonomy): Bacteria > NPL-UPA2 > NPL-UPA2 > NPL-UPA2 > JAGMAN01 > JAGMAN01. The sequence goes on along the minus strand of JAJOKU010000021.1, from coordinate 1,330 downwards.
GGAACAGGGAAAGCAGCTGCCGTATAGATTCTTCGGACCTTAAATTCCCGAGCTAAGTCCAAAATCTCATCCATTAAGATGGTGCCTGCCTTTCCCCCCAGCTGAGCTTCGCTCTCAAAGATGACTAAGTCCGGATGCTTTGTATAGTAAAATAGATTCCTTGGTAACTGGGGCAGCTTGGCCAGGCCACCCTCAATTACAACAGCGTCGGGGGTGGAGAATTCGCTTATGTCTATCTCAGCGAAGTTTATGGCCTCCATCTTCTTTCTCAGATAATCTAATGCCGCCAGGGCCACATTACCCATTCCCGGCCATCCGGCCAGCATAACCGGGTCCTTAACGTTTATCCTTCGATAAATCTTTATATTCCGCATCTCAGCTTACCTATACTTGACTCATTAAAAGACTTTATTTCTAACGGGTCTTGCTGAATTTACCCCGCATGTAATATTCTTATCACATATTGGGATGCAAATCAAGGGTTTTGTTTGCATTTTTCTCATTTGGAGATTGGTGAAAAAGTAAGGAATCTGGCCTGACTTAATCGCCTACGGCATTTTCAGGAAATGAATTTTGATGATCAAATGAAATGAATTTTGAGTTGACAAATATCTTGAGAAGTGTTAAAAGGGTAACTGAAAAGAGATGGCGGCGTAGCCAAGTGGGCTAAGGCAGCGGTCTGCAAAACCTAACTGACCACTTTCGTAAGTTATTGAACAGTAAGGCAAGTAACGCTATTGTAAGCACTTAGTAGCAATTTTTAATCTATGCCAATCTGTCTCAATTTGCCCTGTTTTGGCTGTCTCATGGACACAATATGGACACAAATTTTTAATTGCTGGAGGTGAGGTAAATGGCAAGTAAGAAGGAAGGAGTAGAACAGATAAAAAAGAGATACCCCAACCAGTGGTTGCTCATTACCGACTATGAGACGGATGAATCAACCATGGTCAAAAAAGGGAGACTGGTAGCTCATAGTAAGTGCCGTGATGATATTCACAACAAATTGTCTCAATATGGCGGGAACATATGCATCCAGTATTCTGGTAAATTGGCCAAGGATGCGGGAGTGGTGTTTTAGTGACTCTAACCAAATTTGACCCTTAAGGCAGCATAATATCGGTTGATATGGAGGTTTCCGGTTCCGACGGCAGCAGAAACCTACTGCTCCCCGTTGCTCTGGACACGGGAGCTACATTAACTGTCGTGTCTTGGGACATAGCTATTGGCTTGGGATATGACCCAGCTAATCCAGAAAGAATACAGCGTATATTTGTGACTCTTAAGTTTTTCTAAAAATCCTTCCCTATTTGGGGGTGTTTCCTTCACT
>JAJOKU010000079.1 GCA_021129695.1 candidate division NPL-UPA2 bacterium | reverse complement strand
TCTCCATATACATATTATACATGGAGGCGTTACTGGAGTCAAGTGCATACCCCTATTATGTTTTTGGTTTGTGTATTTGATACAGCCGAAGGCAGTACTGCCTGAGAATCGGCACTGCCTTACGGCACTGCTTCGGCTGCCTTCGGCACTGCCTTTGGCTGTGTGCTTTGCGGTGCTTCACCGTATTTAATTTTTGATGTTTGATATAAATTCATCCGTGTAAATCCGTGGCTTAAAGTGTTTCATCCGTGTAAATCCGTGGCAAAATTCATGGGGGATATATGAAGCAGAGTTCAGGTTTGATTGAGAGGCAAAGCTTTGCCAAGATTCCAACTATCATGGACCTACCCAATTTGGTTGATATCCAGAAACGTTCCTACAGGGAGTTTCTTCAGGAAGGCCTTCCTCCAGAGAAGCGGAGCCGCAGCGGCTTGCAGGCCGTCTTTCAGGATGTTTTCCCGATAACCTCCCAGAGGAGCAAGTGTTCGCTGGAATTTGTCAGCTACTCAGTGGGAAGATCAGAATATAGTGCTGAGGAATGCCAGAGGACAGGAATGACCTATGCTGCTCCCCTCAAAGTTAAGCTGAGGCTAATTCTCAAGAAGCAGCAAGGGGAACAGAGTCAAGAGATTAAGGATATGAAGGAGCAAGAGGTCTATCTGGGAGAGCTTCCTCTAATGACTGAAGGGGGAAGCTTCATCATTAATGGAGCAGAAAGGGTGGTAGTTAGTCAGCTTCACCGCTCTCCAGGCGTTTCCTTCGATGAAAAGACCCATCCCAGTGGAAAGCGACTCTATTCAGCTAGAATCATTCCTTACCGAGGAGCTTGGCTGGAATTGGAGTTCGATGCCTACGATGTTCTATCAGCAGTCATTGATCGAAGGAGGAGGATCTTAGCTACTACTTTACTTATGGCCTTGGGCTACTCGACAAGTGAGGAGATCATCAAACTCTTCTACGAAACCGAGATAATAAGGTTAGACAGCGGTCTTCCTCAGGAAAAGTTCTTGGGCCGTTTTTTGGCCAAGGAGGTTAGAAAAGGGGATAAGGTAATTGGGGAGAGCGGCGAAGAGATCAGTGGCCACCTATACATGGAGTTTAAGGAAGCGGGGATAGAGAAACTTCACTTGGTCATAACTCCTAAGGACGAACTTTCTATCATTAATACTCTGAGGAAGGACTATCTCCGATCGGAGGAAGAGGCTCAATTGGAGATCTTCCGCCGACTTCGTCCAGGAGACCCACCCACCTCGGAGAATGCTCGCCGACTCCTCCACCGACTCTTCTTTGATCCACGAAGATATGATCTGGCTCGGGTGGGTAGATATAAGCTCAATCGAAAGCTTGGCTTAAATGTTTCCCTAGAAGAGACCGCTCTTCGCCGGGAGGATATCGTTGAAGTCATAAGATACCTGCTGAAATTAAAGAACCGGAAAGGAACTGTTGATGACATCGATCACCTGGGAAACCGGAGGGTTCGGACGGTCGGAGAGTTAGTGGCAAACCAGTTTAGAATTGGGCTGGAGCGCATGGAAAGATCGATCCAGGAAAGGATGAGCAGTCAGGATTTGGAAGATCTAACACCCCAGAATTTAGTTAACCCCAGGCTGATATCCTCGGTTCTTAAGGACTTCTTCAGCCGTAGCCAACTCTCCCAGTTCATGGACCAGGTCAATCCTCTGGCTGAGTTAACTCATAAGAGGCGCCTGAGTGCCTTGGGACCGGGTGGGTTAAGTCGGGAGAGAGCTGGATTTGAAGTGCGCGATGTTCACTTCTCCCACTACGGTCGGATCTGCCCCATAGAGACCCCGGAGGGTGCAAATATTGGTCTTATTGTCTCTATGAGCACTTATGCTCGAATAAACGACTTGGGCTTCTTGGAAAGTCCTTATCGGGAGGTAAAGAATGGGAGGGCAACCAGGAAGATCGAATATCTTTCAGCCCATGTAGAGGATGAATGTGTTATTGCTCAGGCTAACGCTAAGTTAGATGCTGAGGGTCGCTTTAAAGATGATAGAATCTTTGCTCGTTTCCGGGACGATTTCCCGAACGTTTCCCCCAACCAGGTTCAGTACATGGACGTTTCCCCGGAACAACTGGTCAGTGTAGCCACGGCTCTCATTCCGTTTTTGGAGCACGATGATGCAAATCGAGCTCTCATGGGCTCGAATATGCAGCGCCAGGCGGTGCCGCTGCTGCGGGCGGAGCCCCCCCTGGTGGGAACTGGCCTGGAGGGCCCGGCGGCTAAGGATTCTGGAGTGGTGGTATTGTCCGTCCAGGATGGTAAAGTGGAGAAGGTTTCTGCCGATACCATAAGCATTCGTAGTGGCAGAGAAGTTCGTGACTACCGCCTGAAGAAATTCCTCAGATCAAACCAGGATACTTGCCTGAATCAGAGACCGGTGGTTCAACCAGGAGAGCGAGTTTTTAAGGGGCAAGTGATTGCTGATGGGCCGGGGACCTATTCAGGGGAACTGGCCCTGGGATGTAATGTCTTAGTGGCCTTTATGCCCTGGCGGGGTTATAACTTTGAGGATGCCATTCTCGTCAGCGAGAAGGTGGTCAAGGAGGATGTCTACACCTCTATTCATATTGAAGAGTTCGAACTGGAGGCGCGAGACACTAAGCTTGGTCCGGAGGAGATAACTCGGGATATACCTAATGTAGGGGAAGAAGCTCTCAAGGATCTGGATGAGAATGGAATTATTCGCATAGGAGCCGAGGTCCGACCAGGAGATATATTAGCTGGTAAGATAACCCCTAAGGGCGAGACTGAATTAAGCCCGGAGGAGAAACTGCTCAGAGCCATCTTTGGAGAGAAAGCCGGCGATGTTCGGGATGCTTCCTTGAGAGTGCCCCCTGGTGTGGAGGGAATCGTCATTGATGTTAGGGTCTTCTCCCGCCGGGAGGGAAAGGGTAAAAGGAAATCGGGGGAGATAGCCGAACTTCCTTCCGGAGTGAATAAGTTAGTCAAAGTCTATATTGCCAGCAAACGGAAGCTTTCGGTAGGTGATAAAATGGCTGGCCGCCATGGAAATAAAGGAGTGATTGCCAAGATACTTCCAGAGGAAGATATGCCTTTTCTTCCTGATGGAACTGCGGTGGAAATAGTTATTAATCCATTAGGGGTCCCTTCCCGGATGAACCTGGGGCAGATCCTTGAGACTCACCTGGGTTGGGCCGCCCGGGCCCTGGGCCTCTATGTGGCCAGTCCGGTCTTCAACGGAGCCAATGAAGAAGAGATCAAGGAGATGCTCCGCAAGAGCGGACTCCCCGAGAGCGGCACCACGGTGCTTTACGATGGACGCAGCGGCGAACCTTTCCAGGAGGAGATTACGGTCGGTTACATCTACATGATGAAATTGGTTCACTTAGTCGATGATAAGATCCACGCCCGTTCCATTGGTCCCTACTCCCTGGTCACCCAGCAGCCTTTAGGGGGAAGAGCTCAGTTTGGAGGACAGCGATTTGGGGAAATGGAGGTCTGGGCCTTAGAAGCCTACGGAGCCGCTTATACCCTGCAGGAGCTTCTTACGGTAAAGAGTGATGATGTAGCCGGCCGAACTAAGATATATGAAGCCATTGTCAAGGGAGAGAATACCTTTGAGCCGGGGACGCCAGAATCATTTAACGTTCTCATTAAGGAACTCCAGTCTCTGGGATTAGATGTGAAGGTGGAGAAGAAAAAGGGCAAGGAACTGGCCGCAAATGGTATGCATCCCTTCGATACCGTCTCCATTGGTATCGCCTCGCCGGAAGTTATTAAGTCCTGGTCAAGAGGCGAAGTGAAGAAGGCAGAAACGATCAACTATCGGACCCTTAAGCCGGAGAAGGACGGGCTCTTCTGTGAGAAGATTTTTGGTCCCACCAAGGACTGGGAGTGTAATTGTGGTAAGTATAAAAGGATTAAATATAAGGGGGTGGTCTGCGATCGGTGTGGAGTGGAGGTGACCCAGTCACGGGTCCGGAGAGAAAGGATGGGCCATATTAAGTTAGCCTGCCCCGTCTCCCATATCTGGTTCTTTAAAGTCCCGCCCAGTCGGATGGGAACCCTTTTAGGAATGAACCTGCGCAGCCTGGAAAAGGTCCTTTACTATGAGGAATATGTGGTCATCGATCCTGCAGGGACGGGAT
>JAJOKU010000165.1 GCA_021129695.1 candidate division NPL-UPA2 bacterium | reverse complement strand
CATAAGCAATACAGGTTCTATTTACTACTAAATTTGGAGAAGAGCCTTTTTTTAATCATTTGTTTTCCTGTAGGATTAATACTTCTCTGGCGGAATAATAGGATAATCAAAGACACTAAAATTTTTATTACTGTTCTAAAAAATGGGATTGTGCCAGATTTTGGAGCAAATCTGTCATATTAAAAACAGCGGCTAACAAGACAATCCAGCGGATGCGTAATACGCCCCGCTGATTTTGGCGTTACCTACAACTCAATACTGAAAATGAGAGTAGTCGGTATTATTCCGGTTAGGTACCACTCAACTCGCCTTCCTGCAAAAGCCCTGGCCGATATCGCTGGGAAGACGATGGTGGAGAGGGTCTATAGCCAGGCCGCAAGGGCCGGGGTCTTGGAGAAGGTAATCGTGGCTACCGATACTAAGAGGATTTATAAGGTAGTCAGGGGATTTGGAGGGGAAGTGAGGATGACCTCTCCCCGGCACCCCTCTGGCACCGACCGGGTAGCTGAGGTCGCCTCTAAGTTGAAGATGCCAGGGGAAGGCATTGTGGTCAATATTCAGGGGGATGCTCCCCTGATTCCTCCCCGGATGATTAATCAACTGGTTAAACCTCTCCTTGATAATCCAGACTTAGATATGAGCGCTCTCTATCATGGCATAGAAGGTTACCGGGAGTTATTCAATCCAAATATAGTCAAGGTGGTAATAGATAAGGAAGGATTTGCGCTCTATTTCTCCCGACTTCCCCTACCCTATCTTAGAGATGAAGAAACCTTTAACTATTTCTACAAGCACATTGGCCCTTATGCTTACCGAAAAAGTTTCCTCCTGAAATTCTCCAGGTTGCCCATGGGTAGATTAGAGGAGGCAGAGAAATTGGAGCAACTGCGCGTCCTGGAGAATGGCTATCGGATAAAGATGGTTGAGACTAAATATGACTGCATAGAAGTAGATACTCCTCGGGATCTGGAAAAAGCGAGAGAGATTATTAAGAAAAGGGGGAAGTGAAGTGATGAAGGAGAGTTTTACTTTCAAAATCATCCCGGAGATTATCTTCGGGAGAGGAGCAGTAGAGAAAATTGGCCAGGAAGCGGGGAAGCGTGGCGCAAGCAAGGTTCTCTTGGTCAGTGATGAGGGAGTGGCTAAGGCCGGTTTATTGGAGAAGGTGCGTCAGCTCTTATTGAAAGATAAATTAGAGGTAGTTATCTTTGATAAAGTAGAGCCTGAACCCTGGGTGGAGACAGCCGATGAGGCGGGAGAGATGGCCCGCCAGGAGGATTGCAATTTAGTAATTGGCATGGGTGGAGGAAGCGCCATGGATGTGGCCAAGGCAGCTTCAGTTTTAGCTACTAATGAGGCGAAGGCTTCCCATTACCAGGGACTTGATAAAGTCCCTGAGCCCGGACTTCCCAAGATAATGATTCCCACCACCGCCGGCACGGGAAGCGAAGTTACCTTCACAGCTGTTCTGTCCAATAAGAAGCCAAAGGGCAAAGGAGGAATTAACAGTCCCTACCTGTTCCCTCAGTTGGCTATTCTTGACCCGTTACTTACGCTGTCTATGCCATCTTTAGTAACCGCCTCCACGGGAATGGATGCCTTAACCCATGCCATTGAGGCTTACACTTCCCTTCAGGCAACACTAATAACCGATGCTCTATCTCTTAAGGCTATCGAGCTCATTGCCCGGAATCTACGCCAGGCGGTGGCCGATGGCCAGAACGCCGATGCCCGGGAGAATATGCTCATGGGAAGCCTTTTAGCTGGAATAGCTTTAGCCAATGCCGGAGTGACCGCCGCTCATGCTCTTGCCTATCCCTTAGGGGGACTCTACCGCATTGGGCACGGAGTAGCCAATGGCCTTATGCTTCCCTACATAATGGAATTTAACTTACAATCCAGCTTAGAAAAATTTGCCAAAATTGCTGAGGCTATGGGTGAGGAGGTGAAAAACCTTCCTTTAGAGGAAGCAGGTAAAAGGTCAGTGGTAGCCGTTAACAGGTTATCTGAGGAGATTAAAGTTCCTCGAAAGATAAGAGAACTTAATGTTGGAATAACCGAATCCGATTTTCCGGAAATGACCACCTCGGCCATGAAGGTCACTCGCCCTTTAGAGAATAATCCCCGTAGATTGACTGAGGAGGATACTAAGGCTATATATAAATTGGCTCTTTAAAGGTTTTGCCAAACCACTCTATTTACTATTTAATATATACTCTCCTTCCCTTAATCTCTAATCTTCCCTCGGCAAATAGCTGGATAGCTCTTGGATAGAGCTTACATTCTTCGGCGAAGACTCGGGCAGCTAAAGTGTCAGGGGTATCATCATCTTTGACGGCAACGGCTGCCTGAAGTATTATCGGTCCATGGTCATAAACATCATCAGCGAAGTGGACGGTGACACCAGAGACTTTCGCCCCGTAATTTAAGACTGCCTGATGCACATGGTGACCATAGCAACCTTTACCGCAGAAGGAAGGAATGAGAGCCGGATGAATATTCATCACTCTGCCCTTATACCTTTCATCAGCTTTGAATAGGTGCATAAAGCCGGCCATAACGATTAAGTCTATGGGATAACCGGAAAGAATTTTATTAATCTCCTGGCTGAAACTACCCGCATCGTCTCCCTTATACAATTTATGGGGGACAACGTGCGTCTCTATCCCGGCCTTCTTCGCCCTTACTAAGCCATAAGCATCCTCCCGGCTACTTATTACTACCACTACCTTGGCATCTAACTTTCCCTCCCCAACGCGGTCAATGATATTCTGAAGTGTCCTCCCCCCTCCTGACAAGAGAACAGCTAAATTGATTTTCTTAGCCCCCATTATTCATAACCTCCCTTAAAACTGGAGCAGAAGGGGCTATCCCCTAACAACTTGGTTATCTCATCCTGCTCAAAGTAAGGAAGTTCTTTTGCCTTAGCTTTGCCCTGCAACCGTACCCCCTTCCCTTCAACTACTTTTCCAATGATGGAGCATCTTATTGCCTCTCTATGATAGGCATCGAGTAGCTTTTCCGTATGTCCTGGCTCCAGGGTAATAACCAGGGCCCCAGAGGCAATCAGGCCTAAGGGATTGAGATTAAATTCCTGACAGAGGGTTTGACATTCAGGCAAAATTGGAATTTCCTCCTCATATATGACCATTCCCTTCTTAGATGCTATGGACAACTCATACAACCCCATGGATAGACCACCCTCAGTGGGGTCATGCATGGCGTGAACTTCCACCGACTCCACAGCCAGCAGAGCTTCCTTAACTATACTTATTCCCGGATCACGCAGGTAATTTTTAACTCTACTCAGAAAACCCTCTCCGAACTTCTCCTTCACCTGTGTTTCTTTCTCCCGGGCGATAATTGAAGTCCCTTCAATAGCAATTCCCTTTGTTAGTAGAATATCATCTCCAATCCGGGCCCCGCAGGAGCGCACAAGCTTCTCTTTGTCCATCTCCCCAAGCATCAGACCAACAACGATTGGCCTGTCTAAACCATGGGTAATTTCACAGTGTCCGCCGCACAGACAGATGCCCAGTTCCCCACAGGCTCTTGAAACCCTGAGGAAGATATCCTCAACCAGATTCTCAGTCGTCTTACCTTCCGGTAGAAGCAGTGTAGCCAGAAGCCATTTCGGTCTTGCCCCCATGGTAGCGATATCGTTGGCATTGATATTAATGAGGTAGTCTCCCACCTCTTCGTTAACGAGCGTAATCGGGTCGGTCTTGACGACCAGGTAGCTCTCTCCGAATTCGATAACGGCCGCATCCTCCCCTACCTGAGGTCCAACTATAAGTCTTTCCTCACTGCCCCCGTACCTGGTAAGCAGTCTCTCCAATAATGGAAGGGGAAGTTTCCCCACCGGGAGTACCTTAGCCATTTTTCCTCTCCTCGTTAATTTTACTTCACATCCGGGCTAATTGCAAATCTTTTTTTGCATTTTGTTGCATTTGTGGATTTGCACTTTTTGCATTGTATTAGCAATGCCAATCAAAAAGTGTATATGAGCTCTGCCTTCATTCAGCCTGAGCAATTCCCTGAGCAATTTTTCGTTGGTTTCTTTCCGTGAGAGTGTTATTATCATGTTACACGAGTTACGCACCCTTTTTGTAACTATTTGATAATCAATGGGTTACA
>JAJOKU010000110.1 GCA_021129695.1 candidate division NPL-UPA2 bacterium | reverse complement strand
GGAATACAAATACACAATATATAGTGTCCGCAGACGTGGTTTACTGAGCTTTTACATGCTTTCTCACCAGACATCCTCGCTTAAATAGGGACAGCTACCATTTATAAAATGGGATGGACCTTTCAACATTTTCCAGCAATAGCACCAAAAATAGTCGCTGTCCCTATTTTTTCAAGATATCCTCTTCCTATGGTGAAGGGTTTGTAAGAATTTTCTAACAGTCTGGATAGGGTTTTCTCTTTCTTCCGGGCGAAGCTCTAAGGCCATAGTTCCGTTATCTCCGAATTTGGCTATGAGTTGGTTTCCTTCGCTTGCAGCACTCTTACGTGTCAGACCGAGGTAATTCAGGCCAAGGCGGGATGCCTGAAACTTCAAGTCAATGAGGGAGAGAAGCCGCTTTACCAGCGGAGGGACAGAGCCAAATCTATCTTTCAGTTCTTCCTCCAAATCCTTGAGGCCAGCAGAGTTAACCAATTCAGCCATCTTACGGTAGATAGCCAGTCTCTGTCTGGTATCGGGGATATAGTTATCAGGAATGTAAGCTTCTAATCCTAAATCCAGGGTCGTCTCTATCTCTTCCTCCACCTTCTCCCCTTTAAGCTCCCGCACTGTCTGTCTCAGCAACTTACAATAGAGGTCAAATCCAAGTTCAACAATATGCCCGTGCTGCTCTGGCCCGAGCAGGTTTCCTGCTCCCCGAATCTCCAGATCACGCATGGCGATGCGGAATCCGGACCCGAGGTCGCTGAACTCTTCAATGGTCTTAAGGCGCTTCTCCGCTTCCTCGGCTAAAGTTAGGTATTTGGGGAAGAGAAGATAGGCGAAAGCTAAGTGTTTGAAGCGTCCCACCCTCCCCCTCAGTTGATACAGGTCAGCTAAGCCAAAAGTATCGGCCCGGTTAATAATGATGGTATTTACATTGGGTATATCCAATCCGGATTCTATGATAGTGGTAGCTACTAAAACATCTATCTTGCGGGATAGGAAGTCGAGCATCACTTTCTCGAGGCTACTCTCCGGCATCTGGCCATGGGCAACGGCCACTCTTGCCTCGGGAACGAGCCGCCGCAGGCGGTCAGCTACCTTATCAATTCCCTGCACTCGATTGTGGACGAAGAATACCTGTCCACTTCGACCAATCTCCCTCCTGATGGCTTCCGCTACCGTCCCCTCATCATACTCTATGACCGCGGTCTGGATGGGCAATCTATCCTCAGGGGGAGTATTGATGGTGCTCATATCTCTTATCCCGGTTAGGGACATATGCAGGGTGCGGGGGATAGGAGTAGCCGTTAGAGTGAGGACATCAACTAGTTTCCTCAGCTTTTTCAATCTCTCCTTATGGGCCACCCCGAAGCGCTGTTCCTCATCAATGATGACCAATCCCAGGTCTTTAAAGGCAATATCCTTTTGTAATAACCTATGGGTCCCAATGACGATGTCTATGGTGCCTGCTTTCAGTCCCTCAACGGTCTCCTTCTGCTCAAGACGAGTTCTGAAGCGGCTGAGCATGGCCACCTTGATCGGATAATCAGCCATCCTATCAGTGAAGGTGGTCCAATGTTGCTGGGCGAGCACGGTGGTAGGAACGAGCACCGCTACTTGTTTACTGTCCATTACTGCCTTAAAGGCGGCTCGCACGGCCACCTCCGTCTTTCCGTAGCCGACATCGCCACAGATGAGCCGATCCATTGGCCTGGGGGATTCCATATCCTGCTTTATTTCTTTTATGGTTCGAAGCTGATCAGGAGTCTCCTCGTAGATGAAGGCCGATTCGAATTCATGCTGCCAGGAAGTATCCCGGGAGAAAGCAAACCCCTCCCTTGTTTCCCGGGCAGCATGGAGCTCTAAGAGCTCGCTGGCCATATCCCGGATGGACCTCTTAATCCTTTCCTTAGTCCGAGCCCAGCCGCCACTTCCCAATTTGCTGAGATGGGGAGAGTGCCCCTCCACTCCTACATATTTCTGGACGAGGTGAAGTTGTTCCACGGGAACATAGAGTTTATCTTCATTCAGGTATTCCAGGACCAGGAAATCTCTCTTCCTCCCATCGGCTCGGAGTCTCTCCACTCCTAAGTATTTCCCAATTCCCTGCTGGACGTGGACCAGATAGTCCCCTTCTTTTAAATCGAGGAAGCTGGATACAGGCACTCCCCCCTTGAAAGTGCGCCGAGGGCGTCGGAGCCGATAACGACCGAAGAGCTCCCGATCGGTGATAAGAGCTAATCTTATTTCCGGGAAGAGGAAACCAGATTGCAATCTACCTATGGAGGTGAATATCTCTGGGGAAGTTTCTATCACACGTTCCTTCAGGAGCTCCTTTAGTCTCTTCTCTTCTCCCTCGTTGTTGCAGATGAGGATTATTCTATAACCATCTTCCTTCCAGGCTCTTATCTTCTCGGTGAGAAGGTCAAACTGTCCCTGATAACTCTCCAGGGATTGAACCTCTATGTGTTCGGTCAGCCCTGGTTTCATTCCGGGAGCAGTCTGGGGAAGGAGAGATATATAGATGAGATGTTTTTTTCGGCACGCTTTAAGAATGGTCTGGTAGTCTGCTAATCTACTGGTCCCTTGGTATTGGCTAAGGGCTTGATTGACCATTTCGTGGAGCTTCGCTGGCTCGTCCAGAAACACCAGGGCGTGGGGAGGAAGATAGGATAGCAGGGTGGTTAAGTACCTGGCCTTACAGCCCCTTTTGGGGCAGTACTGCCTGAGAATCGGCACTGCCTTTGGCTGTGTGCTTCGGCTGCCTTCGGCACTGCCTTTGGCTGTGTGCTTCGGCTGCCTTCGGCACTGCCTTTGGCTGTGTGCTTCACGGTGCTTTACCGTATCTTGCAGGATAACTCCATTATAAATCCTCTCCCCATGAGGGAGAGTGGAGGGTGAGGGGGTATCCAGTCCATAAGGAAGAATGATAACCTCGCGAACCTTATTTAGAGAACGTTGGCTGGTAACCGAGAAGAAGCGCATGGACTCAATTGTATCTGCGAAAAACTCAATGCGCAGGGGATGTTCATAGGTAAGGGGATAGATATCCAGTATTGCCCCTCGGCGGCTAAAATCTCCCTTCTCTTCCACCATGGCTTCGGGCTGGTAACCATAATCGACCAATTTCTTCAGCAGATTTTCCATATCCACTGATTGTCCCTGACGGAGTTTCATCAGACTGGAACTTAATATCCAGGGTGGGACTATCTTATTGAGAAGAGCTTGAATTGGAGCCACAATCAGAGGCTGGTGGCCTTGGACCAGTTCCTCTAAAACCCGGAGTCTCTCGGCCATGACCTCAGCATGCGGGGCTCTGTCCTCACCAGGTAGAACCTCCCAGGCCGGGAAAAGGTATACTTCGCTCTGAGAAAAACTCTCCAGGTCCTGCCGGAGCTTCTCTGCCACCTCCACATTCGGGGTAATTATTAAGGAAGGGAAGGAGAATCTCTCCTGAACGGAAGCTACTAAATAAGCCTTAGATGAACCCCATAGCCCGCTCAAGGACAGTTCCTTGGTTCCCTCTTCAATAGCTTGAGTCAGAGCTCTGTAGTGTGAGGATTGTTCTAAATGGGATAAGAGACTAAATAAAGACATAGCTTCTCCCCGATTAGTTTATCCCGAATCTCATTCAAAGTCAAGCTCCTGTCGAGGATTTCGGATTTCCATTTCCATCCACACCGTTTTTTTTGTTTGTCTTGATATTTTTGATTTTGATTGACTTTACCTGACCGAGGTGGTAAAACATAAACGGTGGAGGAATTAGACCTCCAGGAAATTATATAGTCAATAAAAATTGCAAAAGTTAAACGAGTGTGGAGCTAATGAGAAGAGTAGAGAAGAAGGGAAGATGGAAGCTAAGGGCTTACCTCTTTGGTTCAGGGTTAGTGATGCTAGCAGTTGGGTTCATCGTCTTAAGTCAGATCAACCCGAGAGGAGATAACTGGGCCTCCATCCTCTCCCCTATATTGATTATATCCAGCTACATCATTATTGCTATCTCGTTACTGGTTAAAGGAGGGAGAAAATGAGTGCGCCGAGTAAAGCGTATTGGTTCGTGTTGGTGAAAGTCCAGCTTGGGCAAAGGTTAGCCACCAGCCCAAAACCAGGTTCCACATTCAGGGAGGTAACAACCTGAATGAAGCTGGAAGGCGGGAGACATCGGGATA
>JAJOKU010000103.1 GCA_021129695.1 candidate division NPL-UPA2 bacterium | reverse complement strand
TCAGGTTTTGACTTTTCAAAATTCGCTTTTGGCCCAGGCGTCCGAAAGTCCTGTATAGATGGAGCCAGCCCCTGGCAGAAATTCTGCAGTGTGACCTGGCCAATGATTTCCCCCACCACTTTCTTTATCTTTGTAATGTCCATGATTGGTGGGTTCCAGGGCGGCTTTGAGGCGGCCTATATTATGACCGGAGGGGGTCCAGCCGGGGCTACCACTACCATCAGTTACTATATATACAATAATGCTTACCAGTGGTTCAAGATGGGCTATGCGGCCTCCATTGCCTGGTTCCTCTTCATCTTAGTATTCACTGCTACCCTCATCAACTGGAGGGTAGGAGGAAGGATTGTCCACTACTAAAGCGGGAGACGATCACTGTGAAACTGTTAACGGCTAAGGAATCCAGAAGAATAAGGAGAAGGAAGGAGTTAATTAAGAAGACTGTTTCCTATGTTCTCCTTTCCTTCTTTGGCATAAGCATGGTCATCCCCTTCCTCTGGACGGTCTCCACTTCTCTCAAGGAACCCGGGGAAATATTCACCTACCCCCCCTCAGTGGATACCCAGACCACCTCAATTGGTAAATTATCGGGATGCCTGGAGGGCGGTTCCCTTTGGCCGTGGCTATATAAATACCCTCATTGTGGCCATCACGGTTACCGTTGGGCAGGTACTCACCAGTTCTCTGGCGGCCTATGCCTTTGCCCGGCTCTCCTTTCCGGGAAGGGATAAGCTCTTTTTGGGATATTTAGGCACGATGATGATCCCAGGAGCAGTAACCATGATTCCTGTCTTTATTCTTCTGAGGAAACTGCCTGAGGTTCTCAACTGGGTCTTTCATACTGATTTCTGGTCAACCCCCTTATATTTAGACCTCACCTGATTGGAAATCCCATCGGCATTGATTCTTATTTTGCCCTGATTGCCCCTGGTCTTTTCAGTGCCTATGGCACTTTTATGCTGAGGCAGTTCTTTATGGGTATTCCCCGGGACCTGGAAGATGCCGTCCGGATAGATGGTGCCAGCCTGTTTGGAACCTATTTTCGGATAATTCTTCCTCTGTCCAAGCCGGCCCTGGCCACGCTTACCATATTTACCTTTATGGGCTCCTGGAGAGCTTTCATGTGGCCCCTCATCGTTACAAATTCCATGGAGATGAAGGTCCTCCCGGTAATGATTGCTTCCTTCCAGGGGCTTTACAGCACCGACTGGCATCTGCTTATGGCCGCCTCGCTCATTGCCCTGGTGCCTATGATAGTGGTCTTTATCTTCGGACAGCGCTTCTTCGTGGAAGGAATAAGGTTAGGAGCTATTAAGGGATAGGGAGCCAAAAGAGCAAACTCTGTTTCGCCCCGTCTGTTTGGCTTTGTAGAGAGCTTGGTCAGCCCTATCGATTAAAGTTTTGGCATCTTTGGCCTGATTAGGGAAGTTAGCCAATCCAATGCTTACCGTTATCTTGGTGGCTTCATCGTAAGGCTTGAACCGGTGCTCCTCCACTCCCAGGCGCAATCTCTCTGCTACTTGGAGTGCTCCCTTCTCACCAGTCTCCGGCAGGAGGATGGAGAATTCTTCCCCTCCGTAGCGGCCAACCAGATCAATATCCCTCACTTTCTCTTTAAGGATCTGGGTTAGTTCTTCAAGGACAGCATCTCCCATGAGATGACCATATTTGTCGTTGTAATCCTTGAAATGGTCAATATCAACCATGAGGAAGGAAAGAGGTAGCTCATGGTGGGCTGAGCGCTCGAGCTCTTCCCGGAAACGTTCCAAGAAATGTCTTCTCAAGAAGGCCCCGGTTAGCCCATCAATAATGGACAGTCTCTGCACCTCCTGGTAAAGGCGAGTCTTCTTTAGCTCAAGGGCAAGCTGGGCACTTACTACCAAAAGGCGATCGATCTCGGCGGTGGATATGTTCTCTATGGCCATGATGGCCAGGAGCTTCTTGTCCACTACGAGGGGAATGGCGGCAAAGGATTTTACTTCTTTGCTCAACCCTAAGTGCCTGGCCTGTAGACTTGAACTGGTATCGGGTATAGATAGAACCCCCTTCTGCCCGCTTAAGAATAGCTCAAGAAGTCTTCTCTCCAAATCTGATTTTATCTCCTTTTCTCCTATCTGGAAGACGCGCTCTATATCAACCTCATTCTCTCTCTCTTTAAGGAGGATGAGTTCTCCAGCGGTGAAGGAGAAGCTATCTTTCAGGCATCTCTTCAAGGTTTGGGAGGTGGTCTCAAGCTCCAGGGAAAAGGCCATCTCCTTAGTCACTTGATATAGGTTCTGAATCTCTTCTACCTTCTCCTCCAGTGATGCGTTCGCTCCTCTAATCTTCTCCTGCTCCTTCTCAAGCTCTTTCAGCTTATCCCCAACTTTCTTAACTTGTCTCAGGTTCTCTCGCCTACGCCTTTGGAGATAGGAGATAAGGCTACGAAAGACAAAGAGGGTGACTAAAAGGGAAAATAGGTAGAGGGGGAAGGCTAAAAAAGGAGAAGAGCCTAATCCCTGTTCAAACAGGAGCATCAAGATGACGAAGATATAGACGAGAAAGATAGCCACTAGGAGCATACTCGATTCCTTCCCCCCGCCTTTGCCCGGTAGAGGGCCTCATCTGCTTTCTGAATGAGCTGGGCAGCCGAGCGGGCATCAGCAGGGAAAGAGGCTACTCCTCCGCTTATTTTGATATGGGTCTTTCTCCTTCTCAAGGTGATCTCCTCCCGAGTTACCTCTTTTCTTACCCTCTCGGCCAAGGAGACTGCCTCTTCTTTCCTGGCTCTGGGAACCAGTAGCACAAATTCCTCCCCTCCGTAGCGGGCCGCCAAATTACCTTCCCCGGCCTCCCGTTTAAGGATTTTGGCCAGCTTCTTTAAGACAATGTCTCCGGCAATATGTCCAAATCTGTCATTGTAGTCCTTGAAGTGATCGATGTCAAGCATGATCAGGGAGAGGGGATAGTCTTGAAGAAGAGCTTTCTTCAACTCTTCCTTGAGGCGATCTCGGAGATACTGGTGAACATAAAGCCCGGTGAGGTTGTCCTTAATGGCTAACTCCTGTATCCTCTCATAGAGCCTGGCATTCTCAACCGCTACCGAAGTAAGGCTGGCTATAATGTCCAGTAGTCTCAAATCATCGCTGGTATAGGTCTCAGCCTCCTGGCTATCCAGGCGAAGAATGCCAATCAGCCGGTCTCGGCTGAGCAGGGGAGAGCTGATCAGTGATCTTACTTCTTCTTTCTCGCCTCTGCGGAAGCGAAAGTCCTTTTCGGTATCAGTGACGATTAGATTCCGCTTCTGGTTGAGAACCCAGCTGTCGAAGCCATCTCCTCTCTTCCGTTTTATCTTCTTTGAGGAATCTTTAGTCTGGGAGACTGCCTTTAAGGAGAGATTCTCTCCTCTCCCCTCTATCAGAAGGAGGAGAGCTCTCTCTCCCTTTCCAATGGTGTAAAGTGCACTGTCCACCACTAAATTGAGGATCTCTTCTAAGTCCAGAGAAGTAGAGAGGCTTTCTGCTATCTCCCTTAAGAGAGAGTATTTCAACAGTCTCTTTCTAATGGCTTCGGTGAGGGAGTTTTGTTTAATGTGCTCTCTCTCAAGGAGGTTGTAGTCTCCTTCCATCTTCTCAATACGGGAGTGATTCTCCTCTTCAAAGATTTCCTCTTTTCTTCGAAGGAGAAAACAAACCACGCACACCATGGTCAGAGGAATCAGGGTTAGATTGAGCAGGCTCATCTTGCCGAAACCTGAGGTCAGGAGAATAAGCAGGGAGGAGAAGAAAAAGAAAATTATTCCACCAGGAAGTCCCAGGGAGAGGAAGGCAAGGACGAGTATGGGATTAAGCAGAAGAAGAGCGGTGACAAGCGCCTGGGAAGGGGGCCTATCTTGAGTGAAGAGGAAGAAGCCAAGGGCCAGAAGTCCAACTGCAGTTAGAAAAGAGACTCTAAATCTATGCCTTTCT
Source organism: candidate division NPL-UPA2 bacterium (assembly GCA_021129695.1). GTDB lineage: Bacteria > NPL-UPA2 > NPL-UPA2 > NPL-UPA2 > JAGMAN01 > JAGMAN01. The sequence continues at coordinate 212 of JAJOKU010000103.1, read as the reverse complement.
TCAAACTGGTAGCCTGAGACCCAGGACCTTCCTCCTCCCTTATTCTCCATAACCACTCTTTTTAGCTGATTTAATAACTCCCTCTGTATTTATTTCAACCCTTTAGCCTACCGAAAAAATTCATTTCAACCCACTTTTTTCCAGTAAAGCACGAGGCCTTAGGAAACATGAAGGCCCTTAACTTTTTATTTTTAAATAACTTCCACATTTTC
>JAJOKU010000166.1 GCA_021129695.1 candidate division NPL-UPA2 bacterium | reverse complement strand
CAAGGGAAGATGGATGACCTTTCCCTGATTAGCTAAGGCCCGAGTGATGAACTGCCTTATCCACCAGGAAGCATAAGTGCTGAACCGGTAACCCTTACGATAGTCGTATTTCTCGGCTGCCTTCATTAAACCCAAATTACCTTCCTCTATCAAATCAGGCAGAGACAGTCCCAGTTGAAGATACCTCTTGGCAATATTAACTACCAATCTCAGGTTTGCCTGTATCAATCTCTTCCGGGCCTCGCGGCTCCTCCTTGCCCTCTTGGCCAGCTCCAATTCTTCCTCATGTGTGAGGAGGGAAACGCCCCTTATCTCTTTCAAATATAGCGTAAGGGCTTCCTTATCTTCAGCCACCTTACCTTCCTCTCCCATCCTGAGTAGCTTCTTATTCTATATTATACTATCCAACCAAGAAAAAGGCTTGGGAATTCTACTTGCTCCGGCGTGAGGCAAGGGGTTCATGAATGGCCCGCGGGGGAAACTCATTCTTATTTCATCTTTAGCGATGGATAAATGGGAGATTCAGGTCGGGGAGATAAAGTTTGCTTTTGACAATCTGGAATTAAATCCAATTCTTCCAGAATAATCTGTCCTACCAAAGCTTCACCCGCCGGTGGTCCAATAACGCAATCAGTAACCATAGACCGATTACCTATTTTTATGCTTACTCCTTTGGCTAATGGTCTTTCTTCTTTTCTTTCGTCTGCGTATGTAACAATAACTTTTCCGTCTTCTACTAATCCTAATTTTTCAACTATATCTTGCGGCAACGATAACATAACTGCCCCAGTATCGACCAAGGCCTCGGTTTTATACTGCCTTATCTTGTCTTCTTCAATTTTTTTTTGAAGAAAAAGATATCTGTCTCCATAATTTTCTAATTCAATCTTTATTTTTATTTCTCCCATTGTGAAATCTCCCACCACCCCCCGGCGCCATATTTTAGCATGAGAAAGGGGCTTTACTGTTTTCTTCCTACGAATAGCCTTTACAACCTTCCCTTGGAGGCGAGCTCGCTATAGACCAGTGATCTACCTTCCCGAGAGGAGACCAGCCGGACGAACCGATTGATAATGGGACAGAGGTTATCGCCAGCGGCATAGACGTAGATGGAAGCTCCAGCCGTAGCCATGTTGCGAACCACGCCCCTAGCTTCAAACTCACGTAGCGTCCTGGTCACCTCCTTGACATCTTTGCCTAAGCGAGAAGCAACTTGCTTGGCGCTCTCTGACGCTACCGGGTTATTATGAAAGTAAACGATGAGGTCCATCTCCAGAAGAGAGCGGATTCTCTGACCTATAAATTTCTTTACTTCCTCATTTAGGTTCTCAGGCATTTATCCTCTTCCCTATTAATTAATCTTACCACATTTCTTTATCCTTGTCAAGGAGGCACAAATAAAATCCGCAACCACAGGCTAGTTTTGATTTCATTCACTTTCTTCTAATAACTTGCCCTGGGCAGCCGCTAAGCGGGCGATGGGAACCCGGTAAGGAGAACAGCTAACATAGTCCATTCCTACCCGATGGCAGAATTCAATGGAACGGGGGTCTCCCCCATGCTCACCACAAATTCCCACCTTAAGCTTGGGCCGGGTGGAGCGGCCTCGCTTAATGCCCAGGATCACCAGCTGGCCAACACCTCTCTCGTCAATGGTCTGGAAAGGATCCTGAGTTAGGATAGCATTTTCGATGTAATCAGGCAGGAATTTCCCGGCATCATCCCGACTGAACCCGAAGGTCATCTGAGTAAGATCATTTGTCCCAAAGGAGAAGAAGTCAGCCACCTCAGCGATCTCATCAGCAGTGAGGGAAGCTCGGGGAATCTCAATCATCGTCCCCACCAGGTAATTTACCTTAATCCCATACTCTTTCATAACCTCCTGAGCTACCTTATCCACCACCCGCTTCTGATTAGCTAATTCTTCCCTGGTACCTATCAGGGGTATCATGATCTCCGGATAGACCTTGACCCCCTTTCCTGCCAGTTCACAGGCAGCTTCTATAATGGCTCTGGCCTGCATACGAGTGATCTCTGGATAGGTCACCCCCAGCCGGCATCCCCGATGTCCGAGCATGGGGTTCATCTCGTGCAGGGCACTGACCTTGGCCTTAATAGCGTCCAGTGAAACGCCCAGTTCCTTGGCCATTTCCTTCTGGCTCTCCTCATCCTGTGGAAGGAATTCATGCAGGGGTGGGTCCAGCGTCCGTATGGTGACCGGCAGGCCCTGCATAACTTCAAAAATCTCTATGAAATCCTTCTTCTGATAAGGAAGGAGTTTATCCAGTGCCCGGTGGCGTCCTTCCTCTGTGTCACTGAGGATCATCTCTCGCATGGCCATGATTCGATCCGGGCCGAAGAACATATGTTCGGTCCGGCATAATCCAATCCCCTCCGCCCCAAAGTTCCTGGCCATCCTGGCGTCCTGAGGAGTATCCGCATTGGTGCGAATACCGAGGGTGCGAACTTCATCAGCCCACCCCATCAGGGTTTTATAAGCGAGGTTACGCTGGGGGTCAGCCGGCAACAGAGGTAGAATACCCTTATAGACTAATCCTCTGGTGCCATTGAGCGTAATCCAGTCACCTTCCTTGAGCACTTCTCCATTAACCTCGAGCTGACGCTTGGCCATATCTATGTTCATGTCTGTACAACCGACGATGCAACATTTGCCCCAGCCTCGAGCTACCAGGGCGGCATGGCTAGTCATGCCCCCAGTTGCCGTGAGAATAGCCTCAGCCGCATGCATACCATGAACGTCTTCCGGACTGGTCTCATTGCGCACTAAGATGACTTTCTTCCCCTCCTCTGCCCAGGATTGGGCCTCATCGGCGGTGAAGACAATCTGTCCGTGAGCACCACCAGGCCCGGCTGGAAGTCCCTTACTAAGTTTTACCGCACTGGCTTCCTCCTTGGGGTCAACCATGGGATGAAGGAGTTCATCCAACTGTTCTGGCTTCACCCTTAGAAGAGCCTCCTCTTTGGATATGAGTCTTTCTTCACACATATCCACGGCCATTTTCACGGCCGCGGCACCATTGCGCTTCCCGGTGCGAGTCTGGAGCATATACAGCTTTCCTTCCTGGATGGTGAACTCAATGTCCTGCATGTCCCTGTAATGGGTTTCCAGCTTTCCTCTGATGTCATCAAGCTGCCGGTAAAGGTCAGGCATAATCTCTTCCAGAGAAGGCAGGTGCTCAGTAGTCTTCGTCTTGGTGGCTCGATTTAAGGATTGGGGGGTGCGGGTTCCGGCCACCACATCTTCTCCCTGAGCATTAACTAAGAACTCACCGTAGAACTGTCTTTCGCCGGTGGCTGGGTTTCGGGTGAAAGCTACACCAGTGGCAGAACTATTACCCATATTGCCGAAGACCATGGCCTGAATATTGACGGCTGTTCCCCACTCATCAGGGATATTCTCTATTCGACGATAAGCTATAGCCCTTCTTCCGTTCCACGATTTGAATACCGCTCCAATACCTCCCCAGAGCTGCTCAAATGGGTCGCCGGGGAATTCTTTGCCTAAGACAGCCCTTACCTTTTCCTTGAAGATCTGGCAGAGTTTCTTAAGATCGCCGGCATCGAGTTGGGTATCGTCCTGGGCACCCCGTTCCCGTTTCATCTTCTCCATCTCATGCTCAAGCTGTTGGCGGATGCCCTGGCCTTCGGCCGGCTCAATTCCACCTGCCTTCTCCATGACTACATCCGAGTACATCATTATCAGCCGTCGGTAGGCATCGTAAGCCAACCGCTCATTGCCGCTCTTGTTAATGAGACCGGGCAAGGTCTTCTCAGTAAGCCCGATATTTAAGACCGTCTCCATCATCCCCGGCATTGACTGCCGGGCCCCGGAGCGGATGGAGAAGAGAAGCGGGTTATCTGGATGGCCGAATTTAGAGCCGGTGACTTTCTCAACGTCGGCCAAGGCAGACTCGACCTCTTCCCTCAACCCGGGAGGATATTTACCGTTAGATTTCATATAGTGGGCACAGACTTCAGTAGTAATGGTAAATCCGGGAGGCACCGGTATCCCTAAATTGGACATCTCCGCTAAGTTTGCTCCCTTACCTCCCAGCTCGTTCTTCATCCCCGCGTTTCCGTCTGCTTTACCTCCTCCAAAGAAGTAGACATATCTTCGTCGAGTAGACATCTTTTCAACCTCCTTATTTGGTTGTTAATGCCGCCGAGTAGA
>JAJOKU010000143.1:3117-4200 GCA_021129695.1 candidate division NPL-UPA2 bacterium | reverse complement strand
TTGTAATTGAAAGGGTTACATTTCTGACATCTAAAAATAATGCGTAACTCGTGATATAAAATGATGACTGAGCCCACTCCTATGATGCGCCAGTATCTCAAAATTGACTGAAAAAATTGACTGACAATTGACTGAATTATCCTTGACTTTATCACGGGTTAAGAATTATAATGTTACTGTTAGAGAATGGAGTGAGGAAGTCATCTCTCCGGGGAAAGTGGTGGAGACTGGATTTAGTGATGATTGAATCTTCCAGCTTTGGCTCTATAGTGATTGATGGAAAAAGATATAACTCGGATGTGATTATCTTCCCTGATAGAGTCAATAGTTTCTGGTGGAGAAAAGAGGGACATAGCCTTTGCAAAGAAGATATAGAGGAAGTGTTAAAGGAGAAGCCAGAAGTTCTTATCGTTGGAACCGGAAATTCTAACCTGATGCAGGTGCCTGCGCAGATGCAGGAGCACATTAAATCTGCCGGGATAAGACTAATTATCAAAGAGACAGAGAAGGCCTGCCAGCTCTATAATGAACTTTCCCGGTCCAACAAGGTTGTTGCCGCTCTCCACCTGACCTGTTGAGGGAGGAAAGTGAAGTAAGTTAAAAAGATGCAAATTTACACTGACATTCACAGATAAATAAAGAGGGAGTTAGGTCAATGGCAAAACGGTGGACAAAAAAGGAAGAAAGAGCCTTGAAGAAATATTCCTCTAAGATGAGCATCGAGGAACTGGCTAAGAAATTTGGAGTGAGCTCAGTAGAGGTTCGTAAGAAGGAGAAGAGCTTAGGAATTATCAGGGAACATCCCCATCGGAAAAAGGTGGGGAAGAAAGTCCTGCGTCCCTCAACCAGGAAGTGGACCAGGAGAGAAGCGGAGTACCTGAGGAATCATTTTGAGAAGATGACAAATGTTGAACTGGCGAAGAGATTTAAAACAACTGCTAAGTCAGTGGAAAGCAAGCTACGCAGAATGGGCCTTAGCCGGACAAGAAAGTCTATCATTGTCCCTGAAGAAGAGAGGAAAAGAAAGATAGAGGAAATACTCAGAGAGATGCGTAAGCAGGTGAGGGAAGAAAAGATAGGAGA
>JAJOKU010000143.1:0-3017 GCA_021129695.1 candidate division NPL-UPA2 bacterium | reverse complement strand
CTGGTAGGAGGCTCTGGGCTCTACCTGAAAGCAGTAGTTGATGGACTCTTCTGCGGCCCAAAGGCAAGTGCTGAGAGGCGAGAAGGATTGAAGAAGGAAGCAGAATCGCTTGGCACGGCTTCACTCCACCAGCGGCTGAAGAGAGTTGATCCTCAGGCCGCATCTAAGATTCATCCCCATGACCTGGTCAGGATAATCCGGGCCTTAGAAGTTTATGAGGAGACAGGAAAATGTATTTCATCCCTTCAATCCCAGAAGGAGGCAAATCGAGAAATTCGTTGTCTGATGATTGGACTGGAGAGGGACCGCAAAGACCTGTACCGAAGAATTGACCAGAGGGTGGAGAGCATGTTTTCCCGGGGTTTAGTGGAGGAAGTGAAGAGTCTATTGAAACGAGGGTACGATGAGAATCTGACTTCCATGCAGGGATTGGGATATAAGGAAGTCTGTGGCTATCTCAAAGGGGACTATGATGTGGATGAGGCAAAGAGACTGCTCAAGCGTAATACTCGCAGGTATGCCAAACGGCAGCTAACCTGGTTTCGGAAAGATAAGCGCATCCACTGGATAAAGGTGAATGAGGATGAGAAAGAGATTTTAAGAAAGATAAAGAAATCTCTTGTGAATACGGGACTGACCATGTGATATTAAATAGGAGGGCGAGTCTATTGCTAAGTCACATCCAACCATAGCTACCGAGACGGAAAGAGAAAAAGCTGTCCTGGTAGCCCTGGAGCTACCTGGACCAAATCTCTGGGGATTAGAAGACCAGATAGCAGAATTGAGACTGCTGGCCGATACGGCGGGGATGGATGTTTGCGCCGTAAGTTCGTCTAAGAGTGCCAAACCAGCTCCAACCTACTTCATTGGCAAAGGGAAAGCCGAAGATATGAGAGAGATAGCGGAGGAAAATGGAGCAGACTTAGTTATCTTTAACGATGATCTTAGGCCGGTTCAACAGCGAAACTTAGAAGAGCTCATAGAGAGGAGAGTAATTGACCGCACTCAACTGATCTTAGATATCTTCGCTCAGCGGGCCAGAAGCAGAGAAGGGAAGTTGCAGGTAGAGCTGGCTCAACTCAACTATCTCATGCCCCGCCTCACCGGAAGAGGTATTGAGCTATCACGTCTGGGAGGCGGCATCGCCACCCGTGGCCCGGGGGAAATGAACTTAGAATATGACCGAAGATACATCCGCCGTCGAATCACTAAATTGCGAGAGGAGATAGATGAGATAAGGAAACATCGTGCTCTTCAAAGGAGACGCAGGAAAACCCGTTATCCATTTGCCGTCATTGCCCTGGTTGGGTATACCAATTCTGGCAAATCAACACTTCTCAACAGTCTCAGCCATTCCCACCTAACAGTGGAAGAGAAACTCTTTGCTACTTTAGATCCAACCACCCGTAAGGTTCATCTTCCATCCCATGGGGAAGCTCTCCTCACTGATACTGTTGGTTTTATTCGTAACCTTCCCCATCACCTGGTTGCCGCCTTTAAGGCCACCCTGGAAGAGGTTACCGAGGCAGACTTACTAATTCATGTCCTGGACTGCAGCCATTCCCACTGGGAAGTGCAAAATCAAGTAGTGTTAGAAATTCTCAGGGAATTGGGTGCAGGCGAGAAACCTCTTGTCACCGCCTTGAACAAAATCGATCTTCGCCCTGACCAGTCTGAGCGAAGACGCCTCCAGAGAGAGTTCCCGGAAGGAATTCTTATCTCAGCCCTCAAGAAGACAGGCCTTGAAGAGCTGTTAGAGAAGGTGGAAAAAAGACTGTCGGAAAATAGGAAGACCGTAGAACTACTTATCCCTCAGTCGGATGGAGCCATGCTCGCCTCCATAAGAAGGAAAGGAAAAATTATCCGGGAGAAATATGAGTCGAGCAGAGTTCGCCTGCAGGCAGAATTGGGCGAAGAAATGATAAAGAGGACTGAGAGATATCAGTTGAGAAGTGTCAAAAACAAAACAAAAAAGATGGACTACAGAGCACGCAGAGATTCTAAGAATGAATAACATATTACTGTAGAGGGGGGATTCCTCGAATGGAAGTGCGGGTAGCTGTTATATTGGTCAAGGGGAAGAAGATCCTCCTGGTTAGACACCAAAAACACAATAGAACTTACTGGGTTCTCCCGGGAGGAAGGGTAGAATATGGGGAAACGATAGAGCAGACAGCTAAAAGGGAGATGAAAGAGGAGACCAATTTGAATATAAAGCTTAATAAGTTAGCCTTTGTTGATGAGACTATTACTGAGAATAAACATCGACATGTTATTAATCTTTACTTTACAGCTAAGGCTTTAAGTGGTAAGCTGAAAGTGGCTAAGGGGAAGGTCCTCCGGGAGGCAAAGTTCTTCAGCCCCAAACAGGTGAAAGATTTGCTTATTCATCCTGACATTAAAGAAGACCTACAGTTAGCCTGGGCCAATGGCTTCAAGGGCAGGGCAAGGTATTTAGGGAACAGATGGGAGAATGAAGTTTCGGCATAGCCCTTCGCTCATTCTCGGCACGCTCCATCCTAAATATGGAGTCTGTGATAGACATAGTCTTTCTTGGGAGCGTGCCTCCGAGGGTTTTCTTGCCCCCACCGTTTTGCTTCGCTTTTGCTTGCAAAACGAAGCAGTGGGGGCAAGAAAAAATCCGCTCACGGCTAAGACCGAAACTTCATGGTGGAAAGGAGGCGATAAAAATGGAGGAGGAAGCAAAGAAGGAAGAAGTAAAGAAGGAGGAAATCGGCAAAGTCGCTCATTATTTCAGCCATGTGGAAGCGGGCGTTATCGAACTGTCGGCGCCATTAAAGGTGGGGGATACCATCCAGATTAAGGGACATACTACCGATTTCACCCAGACAGTGGATTCAATGCAGATAGAGCGTGACCCCATTCAGGAAGGCAAGAAGGGAGACGCCGTTGGAGTTAAAGTGAAGGAAAAAGTGAGACAAGGCGACATCGTTTATAAAATTAGGGAATTGTCCAGAAGATGACGCAAAATTAAGCAAATAGGTTAATATTAGAGT
>JAJOKU010000025.1 GCA_021129695.1 candidate division NPL-UPA2 bacterium | reverse complement strand
CTCACAGTCTTGCGTTAATCAAAGTCATGAGGAGCGAAGCGACGAATTTTCTTGTATTTTTTACAGAGTGGTGGTATATTCTTATCATAAAAAAGGTGGAGGAAAATCAAATAAAAGGAGAACGTTAAGGTAAAGGCAAAACAAGGAAAGGGTAGATCGAAGAAATGATTATTGCTCTTTATATAATATTGGGCTTAATTGGTCTTGGGCTCCTCAAATTTCTCCTCATCTCTATTATCTTCCGCCATGAGATCAGAGCTTGCTTTGAGAGAGACCCGGCCGCGGTCAGCTACTGGGAGGTTCTTCTCACTTATTCTGGGCTCCATGCCATCATCTTTCACCGCATGGCCCATGCTCTCTTGAAAATGAAAATTCCCTTTTTCCCTCGCTTTCTCTCCCAACTGGCCCGCCATATAACTGGAATGGAAATCCATCCAGGGGCAAAGATAGGGAAGGGACTCTTCATTGACCACGGAATGGGAGTGGTTATTGGTGAGACTTCTGTCTTGGGTGACAATGTCACCCTCTTCCAGGGAGTGTCCCTGGGAGGAACGGGCAAGGAGAGGGGGAAGCGTCATCCCACCCTGGGAAATAATGTTGTGGTGGGAGCGGGAGCCAAGATCCTGGGAAACATCACTATTGGCGATAATGTCCAGGTGGGAGCCAATGCCGTGGTCATCCGCAGTGTTCCACCTGACTGCACTGTGGTGGGCATCCCGGGAAGGATAGCTAAGCGAAAAGGGGAAAAAGTCCCGGGAATCAGTTTAGACCATACCAGCCTCCCCGATCCCTTAGCTGAAAGATTGGAAGAACTACAGCACCACATCGATGAGATGGAGAGAGAACTGATCAGGTGGAGAAAATCAAAAGGAGGGGAATAGTCTTTTCATGGCTAAGAAAATTAAAATAAGAGCAGGCAAGATGGAGATGGAAGCAGAGTTAAACGATTCCAGGACAGCGGAAGCTGTCTGGAAAGCTTTGCCCGTAAGAGCTTCCGCTAATACCTGGGGAGATGAAATATATTTCTCCATTCCGGTAGAGTGCGAGGAAGAAAATCCCAAGGAAGTGGTCAATATGGGAGAGCTTGGCTACTGGCCGCCAGGCAAGGCCTTCTGCATCTTCTTTGGCAGAACTCCAGCCAGTCAAGGAGATGAGATTCGTCCAGCCAGTCCAGTGAACATAATAGGGAAAGTTTCAGGAGATGCCACGCAGTTTAAGAAGGTCAAATCTGGAAGCGAGATAACCATCGAAGCATTATAAGTATCAGCATCGAGAAATTACAGGCAACTGAAGATGATATCACAGGAGCAGTAGAAGAAGTTGTCAGGAAATAAACCAGCTATTGGGATTAGTATGGGTGATCCGGCGGGAGTGGGGCCGGAGATTATTGTCAAGACACTCTCCGGGGAAGAGTTCTACCAGATTTCCGTTCCAGTGGTGATTGGGGAAGAGACAGTCCTGAGGAGAGCCGCCAAACTCATAAACAAAAGTAATCTGGAGATTAACTGTGTTAAGGAGATAAAAGAAGCTAAAGGTGAGTACGGGACGATAGACCTCATGAATTTAAATAATGTTGAAGCGGACTCTATTAAGTTCGGTCAGGTGGATGAAGAATGTGGCCGGGCAGCCATAGAGTATATCAAAAGAGCAGTGGCCTTAGCGCAGGACAATAAGATTCAAGCTATAGTCACCGGCCCCATCCACAAGGAGGCCATAGTTAGAGCTGGTTTCAATTATCCTGGGCATACTGAACTTCTGGCTGAGCTCTGCGCTGTCAAAGACTATGCCTTAATGCTCGTTGACGAAGATTTCCGTATAGCTCATGTCACCTGCCACCTTTCTTTGAAACGGGCCTGTGAGGAAGTGAAGCTGGATAGAATATTGACCGTGATCAGGTTGGGCAATGAAGCTCTGAAGAGGCTGGGGATAGAGAGCCCAAGGATTGCCATAGCTGGACTCAATCCCCATGCCGGCGAAGGGGGACTATTTGGCCGGGAGGAGATAGAGGAGATAATTCCAGCCATTCAGTTGGCTAAGAAGGAGGGAATTAAGGCCGAAGGTCCCATTCCACCAGATACTATCTTCTCTAAAACCCGAGGGAGTCAATATGATTTAGCCGTGGCCATGTATCATGACCAGGGACATATTGCCATGAAGGTGGCTGGATTCATCTATGATAAAGCGAGCGAGAGGTGGACTTCCATCAGTGGAGTAAACATTACTTTAGGCCTACCCATCATCCGCACTTCAGTTGACCACGGAGTGGCCTTCGATCAGGCTGGAAAGGGAACAGCCAATCCCCAGAGTCTCAAACAGGCCATAAGGTTAGCCCTGCAATTAGTTAGAAGATAAGTTCTCTTGTTTTCCCCGCTCAAGGCTAGTGTCGAAACTTCCTATGGCTTAAGTGTTACAATTTTTGGTTAGCAGTAAGCCAATTATGGTTTTAGAGTCCTTTATTCTCCCTTCTTCAATCATCCTTAAGGCTTCCTCAAACTGCAGGGTGACCGGTTCCAGGAATTCATCCTTCTCTAATTTCTGTTCTCCCTTCTCCAGGTCAGTGGCTGAGAAAATGTGGATGACTTCAGCGCTGAACCCGGGCGAGGGATAGTAAGAAAGGAGCTTCTCCAATTTTCTGGCGCGATAGCCAATCTCCTCTTCTAATTCTCTTTCCATGCATCTATGTGGTTCTTCGCCAGGCTCCAACTTTCCCGCCGGAATCTCGTAAATAGCCTCTTCTACCGGTTTGCGGAACTGTCTTACCAGAATTACTTTGCCGTCCAGGATGGGAACGGCGGCCACTGCTCTGGGGTGCTCGACGATTTCCCGGGCAGTTCTCTTCCCATTGGGGAGGATAACTTCGTCTACGCGCAGGGTGAGAATTCTGCCCCGATGGATAAACTTAGAGTTAACTGTCCTCTCTTCCATCACAACTTACCAAGCTTCTCTAAGACAATCTCAGCCGCTCTTCTTCCGGAGAGAAGCATGGCTCCAAAGGTTGGGCCCATACGGGGAAGGCCGTAGGTAGTAGATGTGGCCATACCGGTAACAATAAGTCCTGGATGCACTTCACCGGTATGTTCAACTACCAGGTCCTCAGACCTTTCCACCCACATTGCCCCAAACCCCTTCGTTTTAACAAGACCCCGTTCCTCCAGCTTTTTCACTACACAGGCATCATGTCCAGAAGCATCAACAACCATCTTTGCTTCCATGGCCACCGGATCGACGCAGGTGATTTCCCGGGGCAGAGCTGATACGGGAGTCCAGTTGATCACTGCTCCAGCCACCCGATTCTCCTCCCTCAGGACAATATCTTCAAAGACGGTCATATTGGCAAACTTCACTCCGCCGTCACAGGCGGAGGCGATGAGCTTTGAACAGGCATGAGAACCATCAGCTACATAGAGCCCTTTACTCACCTTCTGGAAGGGAATTCCCAGTTCGGAAAGGACCTCATGGGCTGGTTCCCTCACGGTTATCTTGTTCATCAGGTAACCACCAATCCAGAAACCACCACCCAGATAATTGTTCCTTTCCACAATTAGCACCTTGATCCCTTTTTCCGATAGTCCCTTCCCGGCCATCAGGCCGCTTGGGCCCCCGCCCACGATTAAACAGTCACTTTCCACATAGTCTGCAAACTGCTTGGCAAATTCGGCGACGATGGCTCTGGTAACCTCTTTCTCTCCTACTGAGCTGAAGATTGATTTCCCTTTCATTCTACCACCTCCTCGCAGATTGTAACGTAATGCTGAAAGCTCATTAAAATCATAGGAAATTGCCTTTTCTTCACCCGCAGCTTACCGGCCTTTGGCCAGTACTGCTTCGCTGTACTGCCTGCCCTTCGGGCACTGCCTAACGGCACTGCCTTTGGCTGTGTGTGTGTTTCACCGTATCCACTGGCCTTGGCTCGGTTTTTCACATCATCCTGATTTATATCACATTCTACATGCGCTGTCAAACAAAATTAAGCTCTATTATATTGAGCTCTTAGGTTTGGTCGAGGAAGGATGAGCACTATCCTGCTCGATGGGAAGGAGATAAGATTCCCACGGATGTTCCTTTCTCAGAACTGAGTGAAAGACAGAAAAAGATGATAAAGGGAGTTTCCTTGTGCATCCTCTCCCCAGAGGGAGAGGAGACTTCACGAAGGGTTAATTTGATTTCCTCTATACATCTGTGTTCACCTGTAATTTCATAACTTGATAGTATAGGAATTTCCTTTTT
>JAJOKU010000123.1 GCA_021129695.1 candidate division NPL-UPA2 bacterium | reverse complement strand
AAGTTCGTATTTTGTGGGATTTTTAGCATTTTAACCAGATGTTAACATTGTGCAAAATCAAAAGAGCTCTACCATGACACTCTTAAGCCATCTTAAAACTTCTTCAGCGGCTTCTCTTGCCTCCTGGGCATCTTGTCTTGATGGCATATAAAAGTCATCAGGATAACGAACTTCAACAGCATAAGGCATAAGTATGGAGAGTGCGTCACGCAACTTCCGGGCTGAATTATCAAAAAGAAGGACTTTTTCTAGCAACAGGAATAAATCGTGGGTAATAGGGTAGGGTTCTTTCTTGCCGACTAAATATGCCTTGAGCATCTTTTCAGCCGCTTGTTGGCAATGAAAGCAAACGGTGTCAAAGGGAACATCTTCTGCCTTAAGATTATTGTCGGCATTCAGTAAATCATTCTTGGCTTTAAGGAGCCATTGTTTAGCGATTATTATTTCTTCTGACATAAAGAGTTTCGCCTTCCTTTAATACATTGGAAACGAAAGAGAGAGAAAACTCTTTTCCTTCTTTTACCTCTTTCGGAGTATACACGATAAGATCCATCCCAAAAGGATGGGGATTGAAAAGTTTATATAATTCGCGGGTTCGTTTAAACCTGGGAAGTGCATTTTCGGCGATAATCATTAGGTCGACATCACTATACTTTGTGGGATTGCCACGAGCATAGGAACCAAATAGAATAACTGCTTCAGCATTTGTGGCAATGCCTACTCGCTCAGCCACCTCTTTAATTTTTGATTTGTTAATCATGGCTTTAATATATCAAAAATAACTTTAGCTTTCAATTGCGTTTTTTTATTTAATTTTTCATCTAACGATTAATAGATAGCTTCGTATTTTCCAGGTTTTCTATTATCTTTTGTCCACTCACCCTTTGCTATATTGTGTTTTCAAGGTTCCCACTCACCCCCGCATCGAGTGCGGGGCAGGCTTTAATCCTCTTCCCTGTCTGCGTGCGAACACGCACAGGCAGGCGCAAGAGGAGAGCGACGGGTTAATTGTAATTGGCTAAGTAGGTGGTAAAATCCTCCCGACGATAGCTTCCCCGGTCAAGCCAGTAGATAGACAGGGTAACCTGCCTGAGATTGCTAATCCCGGAGACATTGGCCACCGATGCCGCCCAGGAAAATCCTTCCGGGAGGTCAATGCCCTGGCCGTTATCAATCCCCTCGGAGTAAGTGTACCCTGGTGGGGGGTCGCCAGGCCCGGGTTTGTACCAGCCTACGGTGTAAATATTGTACCCCGCCCGTTTTATTGTCTCCATCACCTGCTGAGCCGCCAGCGTAGCACGGGTAAAATCGCCAGCTCGCTTGCTTGCCCTGAGCCCAGCGGGAAACAGGGCTAAGACTCCTACCAGTCCTATAGTCAGAATGGCCAGGGCTATTATTATTTCCAGTAGCGTAAAGCCTTTATTGTCTTGCCTGAATCGCAGTATCATTTTCACTTAACAGCGCTTTAAGGAGTATCCTGGACCTGCACTCTACCGGTAGCGGTGCTTGTCACCACTATCCTTTTACCGTTTCCTTGCTTATCAGCTATGTAGATAGAGCCTGCATTTGCTCCACCCCTCGGATTAAAACTACACACGTTGCCAGTAAACGTAATGGGGTCACTTCCACTGAAGTCATAATCAATTGTTTCCGGCAAGGTACGCACCTCACCCACCAGCGTATCCACTGTTCCGCTGATTGTATTATTCCACTCCACCCAAAATTGTCTATTATTAGTATTAAAGTCCACCGTATAAATGTCACGCTTAGTTATTGCCATAGTTCGAGCCAACCTCATAGCAGAGGCAATCTCTTTGGCAGCCCCTCTGAGGCGGGCGCCTCTCAGGTAGCCGGAGATGGCGGGGGCGGACATACCCGCGAGCAGAGCCATAATAGCTAAGACGACGAGGAGCTCAAGGAGCGTAAAGCCAAAGAAGTTGTAAGTTTTACGAGGTAGCATCCTGGTCACCTCTTCCCTGCTTTGACTTCAGTAATAGATTTTCGTAAGTGTTCAGCATTAGCAAATAAGGGTTTCTTGCCCTGACAGAGAACCAAAAGGCTGGTTATTTTAATCTCCTGATGGTCTTTTTAATTTTTTCCATATCCTTCAAAAGGTGCTTTTTATTCTCCCGGTATTCCTTCCAGAGGGCGTCCATCCTCTCCCAGCGCAATTCATAATCATAGGAATGTCGAAAGATATGCCGGAATTTTCTGAGCTCATTTAAGATAGTATAGGTGCACTCGCAAATTACCGGGGGTCTTATTCCTTCTATCTTCAGGGTCATTCTCTTTAAGAGGTCCGTATGCCAGGTTGCTCCCTTCAGGGAATTTTCAAAAAATCCTGCTATTCTCTTTAGTATCGATTCTACGGCATTATAGAGATTGTGCAGATAGTATCCAAGCGCTGCTTTGTCTCTATCGCTGACTGGCTCATTTTTCTTCAGGCTATCATAGATGGAGTTGATATGCCCCTGGATGTTTTCCATTGCCTGGAGGTCGCTATCTACCTCTGCCAGCAGCACTTCAACCCTCTGGCTGGACTCTTTCATATATCTTCTTACCCCTTCTCCTGATTTCCCTACGGAAGAAATTATCCTCCTCATCTAAGTCCACTAGTTCTACCTGAAAATCTGTAAAGTTATCAAGGTCCGAATATACAGGGAAAAATTTGTCATCCCGGAGTCCGCCCACGGCAATATCTATGTCCGAATCTTTACCAAAGTTGTCCCTGAGGATAGAGCCAAAGAGATAAATTTCCCTGACGCCTACATCCTCCGCCAGGTATTTCTTTATTTGCTCTATGTCTTTCAGGGCTTTCCTTCTTCTCTCTTTGTTTCTCCTTTTCTCATCTTCTATCCTTTTGAGAAAGTTTCTTCGGTATACTTCTATTTCCCTTGTGTTCATCTTTTACCAGTTGTTGATGTCATCCATGCTCTTATCGCAGTAAGCGCTTGTTGCATCGTCGCTGTTGCCATCCATATAATGGTCCCAAGCTGTACTGCAAGTTGGGTCAGAGGTCTCTTCGCCATCAGGACCTTCGGTCATTCCATCAGGTCCGAAGGAGTAGATATCAAATCCAAACGTGTTATGGCGAGGGTAGGTTGTGCTAGTACCCCCATCCAGGTCAACGATAATGACATACGGATTCCCCCAGGGGTCTTTGAGATAGTTTCCACCGTTTATCCATTTAATGTCGTCTTTCTTCACCTCCAGATAGGGCCCGTTCCAGTTAGGATTACCTATGGTATCAAGCTCTCCAGGTTCACCATCCTCAAGGTCCCAATCTGGATCATCAGGATCTCTGCCCGTAAGAAGTGCCAGTATCTCATCCGCCTCGGCATCGTATTGGGTACTCTCTCCATCATAGTCAGGATAGCTTCCAAAATCTGTCTTATACATGCTGAGGGCTATTTCCAATTGAGCAATCATTGATTTGGCTTTGGCTTCGTGGGCTTTGATGCGGGCTCGGCGCAGGGCGGGCATGATGATGGCGGCCAGGATGGCGATGATGGCAATCACGGTGAGTAGCTCCACCACAGTAAAGCCACGGCAACAACCGCTAACCCGTAAGCAGTACCCCTTAATTTTAGACCTTAACTGTCGCATTTTTTGCTCCTCCTTATTCTAACCCCTCACCTTCAATCCTCTCCCCCTTGGGGAGAGGAAATTTTGGTCTATTTTCCTATGATTCATCTGGGAGAATATGCAATTTCCGTGCCAGCTATCTTTTTTTTGGAGCACTGCTGGCTTTTATACCGTCGCTGGTATGGTCCTTTTCATTGTTCTGGTCGTTCAAACACCTGTAGTATGGACAGTTTGTTAGTGTGCTGTATAGTTGACACATCTAAAAAATTAACCAGTGTAAGTGACGGAGACAGAAAGGCTTATGTGGAATTCCCCAAATAGGAACTCATGTGCTCTATTGCACACACTTTGATGCCGGGGCCTTCCTTCGCCGTTAAGGATCCCAGACGAACGGTCCGGGGGAGTCCCAGCCATAGTCTTGACCATCTTTTAATTCCTCTGGAAGGCAAAGCCAAGCTGGCGCAGGTTGCTGGTACAGACCGCCCGCAGGCCAAAGGCTCGAGCCTGAGCTACAGCGGCCAGAAGAAAAGCGGCAAGGATGCTTATTATGGCTATGGTGACCAGGAGCTCAATCAGGGCGAAACCTCTTATGGCCCAACTTCGTTTTTTAAAATGATAGTATATTTAGCTGATTTAACAACTCTTTCCCTATTTAATTCAACCACTTAGCTTACCCAA
>JAJOKU010000138.1 GCA_021129695.1 candidate division NPL-UPA2 bacterium | reverse complement strand
GTAGTGAATGTTTATGAACGGGAGATCTGCGGAAGTTGGGTTTTAATTGAATATCCTGCCGTGGTTATAACCAGTTGAATCCGCCAACTGCTTGGAACATGTTTCCGTCTGGATTTGATAAATATGTAATTTCTTTTGAAAGAATGTAAAGGATATGGAAAAGACACTGCAGGATTATGCCGGGAAGATTCAGAAGGGGGATGTAGACCCGACAGTCTATTATGACCGGAACAAAAGTGGGATTATTTTTGACCCTCATGATGAAAAAACTCCATTTAATGTCCTGAGTTTCGGTATATATCAATTGGAACAGGGACCTTTCAGCCAGCAGACCGGAGATAGAGAATGTGTGCTGGTGCCGGTGACGGCAGAGTTCAGAGTAGAATGTGGTTCTATAGTTTTTGAAAGTAGCAGAACAGGTGGTCCGTTTGCCACATTGCCGGCCGAATCCAATGCAGAGGCAGTCTATATCCCCAAGGATTCTGCTTTCAAAATAAGCGGGAAGGGAGAGATGGTTTTCTTTTCAGCGCCTTCCTCTGGCGGCAGGAAGCCGTGTATAGTTAAATCTGAACAAGTGCCTCTTGAAAACCGGGGCCGGGCCTTCTGGAGAAGAGATATTGTTACCCTCGTCACCCCGGATAAGATCAGCACCAATCTGGTAGTGGGGGAGACCTACTCTCCGCCAGGGCTATGGTCGGGGACCCCTCTCCACGTCCATGACAAGGATGACCCCCAGGCTGGCCAGTCAGACCATGAAGAGGTTTACTACCATCTGGCCCGGTATAACCAGGGCGAATGGGGTTCTTATGGAGTGCAGCTGATGTTCAATAACACCGGCCTGAATAAGGCATACGTTATCAAGGACAGGACTGCAGTGGCTATCCCGGGAGCAGCCCATCCGGTAGTGGCCGGGCCTGTCTCTGATATGCTCTATATCTGGGCATTAGGCGGCAAAGAAGGTTCTTTAGGTATGTGGGATATCCCGGAGTTTAAATTCCTGAAAGACGTGGAGAAGGCGTTGGACCAGATAGAGAGCAGTCAACCTGAGATGGTCATCTCAGAAGAAGAATTTGAAAGCACATGCCAGCAGTGTAATCTTTCTGAACGGGGAGTAAGCATATTAAGGTCAGTGCTTGGCGAAAAGGGTTGGAATATCGAGTAGGCAGAGAGACGGGTGTGGTGAATCGCGCCACTACAAATGCGTCAGAATTACGTGTTATTCAACTCAATAGATCAGAAAGGGAGTAAATTATCATGGCAAATGATAATGTCTTTGATTTAGAAGGAAAAGTGGCAGTTATCACTGGCGGCGGTGGAGTCCTTTGCGGGGCTATGGCGAAAGAGTTAGGCTCAAGAGGGGTAAAGGTGGCCATACTTGATTTAAAAAAAGAAGCGGCTGAAAATATCGCCAGCCAGATTAGTGAAACAAATGGAGAAGCCATAGGCCTGGAGTGTAATGTTTTGGACCGGGCCAGCCTTGAGCAAGCCTGTAGTCAGATCCTGAATACGTTTGGACCATCAAGCATTCTGGTCAATGGTGCTGGAGGTAATAATCCCAAGGCTACTACCTCTAAGGAAAAACTTTCTCCTGAAGATTTGAAGGGTCAGATAAAGGACCTGAAGACCTTCTTTGATCTGGAACCGGAAGGGGTGCAATTTGTCTTCAATTTAAATTTCTTGGGCACACTTTTGCCCAGCCAGATCTTTGGCCGAGTCATGGCCGAGCAGGAGGGAGGCGTTATCCTCAATATATCTTCCATGAATGCCCTGCGTCCCCTGACTAAAATTCCAGCTTATTCCGCAGCCAAAGCGGCTGTTTCTAACTTTACCCAGTGGCTGGCTACGCATTTTGCCCCGGTTAATATCCGGGTCAATGCCATAGCCCCTGGTTTTTTCTTGACCGAACAGAACCGATTTCTTCTGACTGACAAAAAGACAGGACAGTTGACAGAGAGAGGCCAGACAATTATTGGCCATACCCCTATGGGCCGTTTTGGTAAACCCGAAGATTTGACAGGCACCCTTATCTGGCTGGTATCTGACGCTTCTAATTTTGTGACCGGTGTTGTGGTGCCGGTAGATGGCGGTTTTTCTGCCTTTAGTGGAGTGTAATATAAGGAGAAAAGCATAAAATGTCTAAACCAAAAAACGTAGTTGTGGCTCAGTCCGGCGGCCCCTCGCCGGTAATTAATAATTCTCTTCGCGGGGTAATTGAGACCTGCAAAGAATTCTCAGATAAATTCGGCAGAATATATGCAGGCTATCATGGTGTGGAAGGTATTCTTAAAGAAGAATTGCTTGATTTGAGTGCCCAGGAGGAAGAAGAGATTGCCCTATTAAGGACTACACCGGCAGCCGGTTCAATCGGCACTTGCCGGTATAAGTTAAAAAAGGGCCAGCAGGAAGATTTCGAGCGCATTGTAGAGGTCTTCAAAGCCCACAATATTAGGTATTTCTTTTATATCGGCGGAAATGATTCTATGGATACAGCTAATAAGGTAAGCATCCTGGCCAGGGAAAAAGGCCTGGAGCTTGTATCCGTGGGAGTGCCCAAGACCATTGACAATGATGTGGGTGATGCGGAATTTAAACTTATTGACCACACCCCAGGCTACGGCAGTGTTGCCCGCTACTGGACCTGTTATATCCAGAACGCCAACGAAGAGAATGCCGGTTCTTCTCCTTCTGACCCGGTCCTGGTTATTCAGGCTATGGGCAGAAAGATAGGTTTTATCCCGGCGGCAGCCCGATTGGCTGATCCAAAAAGGGAGATGCCGGTGCAGATTTACCTGACCGAGTCTGGCCTCAGCCTTCAGGAGATGGCTGATAGAGTTAATGACCAGTTAAAGACCACAGGCCGGGTGATAGTGGTTGTCAGCGAAGGTTTTCCTGTAGGAGATTTGGGTGAATCCAAGGATAGTTTTGGGCATACCCAGTTTAGTGCCAGCAAACAGACAGTGGAGCAGATTGTGATTAATTATCTGAACCAGGCAGGGCTTAAGGCGCGCGGTTCCGCACGGGGCCAGGTGCCCGGCACAGACCAGCGTGACGCCATTATCTATGCCTCCACTGTTGACCTTGATGAGGCCTATAAGGTAGGCCAGAAGGCAGTCCTGATAGCAGTTGAGGACGGCGACGGATACATGGCCACTATTTTGAGGAAGGCGGGCTTGATTTACACTGTTGAATATGACAAAGTAAGACTGGAGGAAGTGGCTAACTCAGAGCGCACCTTCCCCAAAGGCTGGATAACAGAAAATAAGATTGACGTCACCAATGATTTTGTGAAGTACGCCAGGCCATTAATAGGGGAGGACTGGGTAAGTGTGCCTATTCTTGGTGGCCGTATGCGTTTTGCCAGATTCAAGCCGGTATTTGCTGAGAAAAAGTGCCTGGAATACATCCCCCAGGCCTACCGCAAATAATTTGGGACTCTGTCAAATGGCTTCGGAGTAAAAAATGAGTAATAGTTTAGTAATGGAAAGTGTAATAATCATTCAAGGGAAGAAAAGATGAAAAGGTATGTTTTAGCCGGATGTTCTGGAAGAGCAATAGGTATGTTCGCTAAACCGATAGAAGAAAAGTTCTCTAAACATGCCCGGTTAGTGGGGATGTTTGACCCCAACTATAAACGAATGGAGTTTTATAACCGGCAATTAAAAAAGCCGATTCCTGTTTATGGCAGCTTTAGCAAAATGCTCAAAGAACAAAAACCCAACTGCCTCATTGTGGCGACCATTGACCGCTATCATCATCAATATATTATTGCTGCCCTCAATGCCGGTATTGACGTTATTACCAAGAAGCCGATGACTATTGATGATAAGAAATGCCGGGCAATCCTTGAGGCTGGAAAAAGTAGCCGCAGGAAAGTCACTGTTACCTTTAACTACCGTCATGCCCCTTACTGCAGCAAGATAAAGGAACTTATCCATGAGGGGAAAGTCGGTAAGATGCTCTCCATCCACTTTGAATGGTTCCTGGATACCAAACATGGGGCGGACTATTTCCGGCGCTGGCATCGGCAGAAAGAAAACTCAGGCGGTCTTCTTGTACATAAGGCTACTCATCATTTTGATTTAGTCAACTGGTTCTTAGAAGAAGAGCCGGAGACCGTTTTTGCCTTTGGCAGCCGCAGGTTCTACGGCCCGACCCGGAAACAGCGGGGCCGCCGATGTTTGAACTGCAAGCACAAAAGAAGATGTGAGTTCTACTGGGATCACGAGTTACGCACCCTTTTTGTAACTATTTGATAATCAATGGGTTACAGTAAA
>JAJOKU010000065.1 GCA_021129695.1 candidate division NPL-UPA2 bacterium | reverse complement strand
GTTCTTGCTTTCTCCCCGTTCTTGCTCCCTTGCGGGCAAGAAAGCACGGGGATGAGCAAGAAAGCAGGGGGATAGGAGACGGGAATGGCTGATATTCAATATTGCGCTACCGGAAGGAGAAAGGAATCTGTAGCCCAGGTCAGGCTCATTCCTGGTGAAGGTAAGATGGTAGTAAATAGACGGAGCCTTTCCCAGTATTTTGGTCGAAGCACTCTCGAGATGCTCATCAAAGAGCCTTTCCAGTTGACCGAGACTACTAATAAGTTTGACCTTGTGGCTAAGGTCAGGGGAGGAGGTCTCTCCGGTCAGGCTGGGGCTGTGCGCCATGGCATTGCTCGTGCCCTCCTTAGCATGGACGAGGGGTTAAGGCCAGTCTTAAGGAGAGCCGGGATGCTCACCCGCGACCCCCGCGCCAAGGAGAGAAAGAAATACGGTCAGAAGGGAGCCAGAGCCAGATTCCAATTCTCCAAGCGATAGTCTTTAAAATCTGCGTTTATCCATGCCGCCGTAGGCGGGTGGGTCCAAAATGGGTAGAAGAGAAAGGCTTCTACCTTTTTTGTGAGGAGGTCACCACTCAATGATTAAGGTAGGGATAGTGGGAGCTACTGGTTACGGAGGAGAGGAACTGATCAGGCTACTTCTCTCCCATCCTCAGGCAAAGATTACTGCCCTGGCCGCCAAGATGGATGGGAAGGTAGCTAAGATTTCTAATATCTTCCCTGGTCTACAAGGGAAGATAGATATTACCTGCTCTGACCTTAATGTGGAGGAGATGGCTGAGGGAGCAGATTTCCTCTTCCTTGCTCTTCCCCATCAGGTATCCCTAAAGCTCGTCCCTCAATTTCTCAAGTCGGGCAAAAAGGTGATTGACTTCAGCGCTGACTATAGATTTGATGACTCCGAGGTCTACCAAAAATGGTACGGGGTAAGACATACCAGTCCGGAGTTATTGAAAGAAGCCGTCTATGGTTTACCCGAGCTTTATCGAGATGAAATAAGGAAGGCTCGCCTGGTAGCTAATCCCGGTTGTTATCCAACCAGTGTTATCTTAGGCGTAGCTCCCCTTCTTTTTAGGGGATTAGTTGATACTGAGAGCATAATTGCTGATTCTAAATCCGGTGTCTCGGGAGCAGGAAGGTGGCCGGGGGAGGGTTTTAACTTCTGCGAAATTGAGGAGAACTTCAAGGCTTATAAGATAGCAGGCCACCGCCACCAGCCAGAGATGGAACAGGAACTCTCTAATCTGGCCAAGAAAGAGGTCAGAATCTCTTTTACCCCTCACCTTGTTCCCATGAAAAGGGGCATTTTGACCACCCTTTACCTGGACTTGAAGGAAGAGATGAGAACGGACGGGGCCCTGAAAGATTTTCAAGATTTCTATAAGGATGAGCCCTTTATTAAAATCTTAGAATCTGATAAATTCCCCGAGGTAAAGAATGTCTGCGGAACAAATTTCTGCCATATTGGCTGCAAGGTTGATGAACGGATGAAGCGAGTTATCGTCATTTCGGTCATAGATAATCTCATCAAGGGAGCTTCCGGCCAGGCAGTGCAGAACATGAATATCATGTGCGGATTCAATGAGAAAGAGGGATTGGAACAGGTTGGCATTATCCCATGACCAAGGCGATAAGGGGTGGTATCACTGCCCCAAAAGGCTTTAAGGCAGGCGCAGTTAACTGTGGAATCAAAAAGCGAAGAAAAGACTTAGCCCTTATTTATTCAGATGTCCCCGCCCGGGCAACTGCCCTTTTCACCACCAACCGCATCCAGGCGGCTCCCCTCACCATTACCAGAGATCATCTCAGGAATAGTCGCGCTCAGGCTGTCATCATCAACAGCGGCAATGCCAATGCCTGTACCGGTAAGAGGGGACTGGACAACGCCCGTCTAATGGCCAAACTCACTGCCGAGCAACTGGGAATCAAAGAAGAAGATGTCCTGGCTGCATCCACCGGGATAATCGGGAAACCCTTGCCCATGGACTGTGTGGAAAAGGGAATCAGAAAACTGGTTCCATTACTCACTCGTAAGGAGGGAAGAGAAGCGGCTCAGGCCATTATGACCACTGACACTTCAGTGAAAGATATGGCAGTTAAGATACAACTCAGGGATAAGAAAATAAGGGTAGGAGGGATGGCAAAAGGAGCCGGGATGATCTCACCCCATTTAGCTACTATGCTTTGTTTCCTCACCACCGATGCCCTCATTTCCAGGCAAGGATTGAGAAAAGCCTTAAGGAATTCAGTAGATAAATCCTTCAATTCCATCACCATTGACGGAGCCATGAGCACCAATGACATGGTGGTTATCCTGGCTAATGGCTTAGCTAAAAATGATGAGATAAGAGACAGAGGAGAAGATTTCTCGCGATTCCAGGAAGCTCTGGACCGGGTCACCCTCTACTTAGCTAAAATGATTGTAGCCGATGGGGAAGGAGCAACCAAATTCGTAGAGGTGAAGGTGAAGAATGCCAAAAACCTGCGAGAGGCAAAGAGGGCCGCCTCCTACATTGCTAATTCAAATTTGGTTAAGACCGCCCTCTATGGCGAGGACCCAAACTGGGGAAGAATCATGGCCGCTCTCGGTCAGGCTGGGGTTGAGGTAGATGAAAGAAAGGTGGACATCCACCTGGGCGGACAATTGATAGTTAGAGGGGGAGTGGGAAAAAAGTTTGATTCGGCGAAGATTAAAAAAATAATGGCTGAGGCGAGAATCGAAATTACCGTGGATCTTAAATTGTCCCCCCACCCTTATCCTCAGAGGGATAAAAAAGGGGAGGCCACCTTCTGGACCTGCGACCTTTCAGAAGATTATGTCAGGATTAACTCTCGTTACCCCACATGAAACTTTCCATCATCATTCCCGTCTATAATGAAAAAGAGACTATCTTGAAGATTTTAGAGAAGGTGAAAGCGGCCCCGTGGGAGAAAGAGATAATCGTGGTTGATGATGGTTCCGATGACGGAACCAAAACAGCGCTTCAACACTACTCCGATAAAGAGACAGTTAAGATTTATCATTCCAGGAACATGGGCAAAGGCGCAGCCATCCGGACCGGGCTAATCCAGGTGACCGGCGATATAGTCATCATTCAGGATGCTGACTTAGAATACGACCCAGAGGACTACCCTCGTCTGCTGAAGCCTATTCTTCAGGGGAAAGCCGATGTTGTCTACGGCAGTCGTTTTTTAGGAGAACACAAGGCCATGCTGTTCTGGCACAGCCTGGGCAATAAACTGCTCACCCTTATAACCAATATTCTCTTTGATACCACTTTGACCGATATGGAGACCGGTTATAAAGTCTTTAAGTCTGACCTCATTAAGGAGATGAAGATTAAATCAAATAGATTTAATTTTGAACCCGAGATAACGGCTAAAGTCCTTAAGAAAGGACATAGAGTTTATGAAGTTCCCATCTCCTACACTGGTCGGGAATATCGGGAAGGGAAGAAGGTCTCCTGGAAGGACGGCCTGGTAGCTCTCGGATGCCTGGTGAAGTATCGCTTAATAGATTAATGGCCTCCTCGATATGAAATCGCTGGAAGAAATAAAGCCTATTCTGGAAAGCCATAGAGAAGAGATAATAGAAAAGTTCAAAGTCAAGAAGATAGGAATCTTTGGTTCCTATATAAAGGGTAAGGAGGAACAAAGGAGCGACCTTGATATTCTTGTAGAGTTGGATGATAGTATCGGACTCCTTAAATTTATTGAGTTAGAGAACCATTTAAGCGATTTGCTCAGGGTTAAAGTTGATCTGGTGATGAAATCAGCCTTAAAGCGGAGGATAGGAAAACATATTTTGAAAGAGGTGGTTTACTTATGAAAAGGGAAGTTGGTGATTATATCCAGGATATTGTGGAGGCTATGAATAAAGCTATAAAATTCGTTGAGGGTATGTCATATGAAGATTTTATTCAGGACGACAAAACTGTTTTTGCAGTAGTAAGAGCCTTGGAGATTATTGGTGAGGCAGTTAAGAGGATTCCTCAGGAATTCAGAGAGAAGTATCCAGAAATACCCTGGCGAGATATGGCGGGGATGAGGAACAAGCTCATTCATGAATACTTTGGAGTTAAGTCAGATGTGGTATGGAACACAATGAAGAGAGAAATTCCCCCGCTTAAGCCTTTGTTTGAGAAAGTACCAGCTATAGAACTGCAGATCAGTCTACCACCCCGAGCTTATATCCGTATAGATCAGTTGATAGTAACTGATGCATTTTACTGTCAGATGCTAGAAAGTGTTCAATAAAGGTGAAGTTTTGGAGAATTACAGGAAGGGGAAGGAATGAACAGGAAACTTAGAATGGGAATGGTTGGCGGTGGCCGGGATGCCTTTATCGGTGCAGTTCACCGCATGGCAGCAA
>JAJOKU010000064.1 GCA_021129695.1 candidate division NPL-UPA2 bacterium | reverse complement strand
CATCAATTAATACCAAGGTATGACCCGAGTTAGTTCCCCTCAAAAAGACTGAGGTAATCGCCCCCGGCCCTCCGCTTTGAACTACATCCAATCCCGGAAGCTCACGCAGGGCCTCTAAAACCGTTATCTCTCCTCCCTCGGCGAGCTCTTCGGCATCAATTACGGTTACTGATGCAGAGATTCCCCCCACTGGCTCTTCCCGGCGGGTGGCGGTTACTACTATCTCGCCTAAGTCAAAAACCACTTCTCGTCCTTCTTCGGCCTGAACTTCTATCAAGAAAAACCCACCCACAACCAACGCCACGGCTAAAGCAAATACTTTCTTCTTCATTTTTCTTCTCCTCTCGAGAATACTTCCCAGGATAAGCAATAGCCCGGGCTCAATTAGTCAATGGTCTATTGTGCACAGTCCATAGATAATTTTTTAATTTTTTCCATGGACCGTGGTCTATCGACTATGGACTAAATTATTACCGTTGCGGGGCAGCGGAAGGAATCGCACCTTCACTTCCTTTGCTTATCTGGTTGGTCATTAAATTAACCTTATCCCCTATATAATAAACAGAATCACAGGCTCAAATTGATATTTCACCACTTCCTTTCTGCCTTTGATTGATTCTGTAATCTGCAGTAAATTGAAAAACCCAACCTTACGGAGGTTGGGTTATATCTTCTTCCCCTCCTACGAAGGTACTTACCACAACAGGCAATCGACCGGGCTAACCCACGACTTTTCGTCGTGGGAATTACCGTTGCGGGGCAGCGCCCCGAATCTCACGGGGACTTCCTCTGCCTATCTGGAAAAATTTTAAGAGATTTATAAACTTTCTGACTATAAGACAAACTAACAATCCTGTCAAGACGACATTTTAGGACATTTTCTTCAAAATCCTCTGGATGTGCCTCTCGGTAAGATTGAACTCGGAGGCAAGTAATTTCAAGAGCTTGCCTTTCTTCCTGGCTTCCAATATCCTCCTGTTTCGCTTCTCGAGGTACTGCTTGAAGACTGTATCATCTGACTTAAGATAACTTTTCATGTCGTAGCTCCTTCGGAACTAATAATATATGCGGCTTAGAAGAAAGGGGATTCTTATGGACTATCACTAATGCATTATAGACTTCTTCAATGATTTCATAAGTCAGGACCTCTTCAGGGGTGCCCGTTTTAAATATGCTACCCTCCTTGAGCAGGATTAATCGATCACAGTATTCACTGGCTAAATTCAGGTCATGTAGAAGCATAATCACCATTACTTTCTTCTCTCTATTTAATTTCCTTACCAGATCCAGAATCTCAACCTGATGACCTATGTCTAAATGGGAAGTGGGTTCATCTAAAAGGAGAATCTCAGGCTCCTGGGCTAAAGCCTGGGCAATTATTGTTCTCTGTCTCTCCCCACCGCTTAAATCCTCCAAATTCCTCTCTTCCAATCCTAAGGTATCTGTCTCCTCCATAACCTCCTGAACCACTCTTAAATCCTCTTCGCTCTCCAATAGTTGGAATCTCCTTAAGTAAGGGGTGCGACCTAAGAGGATAAAGTCCCTTACAGAATAAGAAAAGAAGGGTTCCGGCATCCTTTGAGGGACAACAGCCATCCTCTTTGCCAATTCCATATACTTAATCTCATCCAATCTTCTTCCTTCCAGAGTCACCTTCCCCTTCCAGGGCGGCAGTATCTTGCTCATCACTCTTAAGAGGGTCGTCTTGCCGCTTCCATTGGGTCCAATCACCCCCAAGAAATCTCCCTTTTCCAGAGTAAAACTAATATCATTCAGGATGGCCTTCGCATCATACCCGGTAGTTACCTTCTCTAATTTAAGCATTTCACTTCCCCAACTTTAGTGTCCTCTTGGTGAGAAAATAGATGAAGAGTGAGCCACCAAGAATCCCGGTGATTACCCCTACCGGAATCTCCAGGGGAGAGATAACGGTCCGGGCTATGGTATCACTTGCGATTAGAAATATTCCTCCGGCTAAGCAGGATGTGGGCAGCAGTATCCTGTGGTCTGGACCCACCAAGAGACGCATGAAGTGGGGAACGAGTAACCCGACAAATCCAATAATTCCCGATACCGAAACTGCTGCCCCGGCCATTAAAGAACCTAAAATAAATAGAGTTCTCTTCGTTCTTTCAATATTTACCCCGAGATGCAGGGCTTCCTCCTCTCCTAAGGATAGGACATTCAGGGCCCGACTGAAGAGGAAAGAAATGGCTATTGCTATCAAGATAATGAGTGAGACTAACTTTATAAGAGAAGGATTGGTCTCCTCCAGACTTCCCATAATCCAGAATAGTATTCCATGTAATTGGTGCTCGTGGGCTAAAGACATGATGAGAAGGATAATGGCTGAGGCAATAAAGCTTATCATCACTCCGGTTAAAAGAAGCATAGATATCCTCAAAATCCCCTGCCTTCGGGCAATGAAATAGACCAGGGATATAGCCCCTAAGGCCCCTAAGAATCCGGCTAAGGGGAGCATTCTGAAGCCAGCAATAACGGCTAAGCTCACGCCTAAGGCCGCCCCTCCAGAGATACCCAAGGTATAGGGCTCAACCAGGGGATTTCTAAACATTCCCTGGAAAATGACCCCGGCTACTGCTAAAGCGGCACCCACCACCAGTCCCAGGATAATCCTGGGAAGGCGAATCTTAAAGAGAATGATGCTTTCTATCTCTTGAGGATGGAAAATGTTAGACAGTGGGATGCGAGCCGGACCAAGACTCAAAGCAAGAAGAGAAACTGCCATTAAGATAAGAGCAAGGAGAATTAATCTCCCCATCCATTTTCCAACTTTTCTTTCCATGCAATAAACTCTGCGTATATATCAGTTAACTACGTCGTTTCAAACTTGTAGGGGTTCGATTTACCCCTCGGCCCTGAGAGGCCCCGGGGCTCTGAACGGGTCGAACCCGCGGGCGCCATAAATGTCGCCCCTACTTAATCTCAGGATGGATTCTCTTTGCCAGTTCAGGCAGACCCTTTAAAATGAGATTGGGAGAGGGGATGGTAATTGCCTGGGTGCCAATGTCATCATAGATTCGATTGTTTCTTACTGCTGAGATATTCTCCCAGCCACTCCTTTTTTTTACACTTTCCTTAGTATAATGCCTTCCCATATAAGGAAGGATAATGACCTGGGGGTCTTTCTCAATGATAAACTCCTGACTAATTCTGGGATAGGGCTTATCTATGCCTTTAGCGATATTCTCTCCTCCCACAATCTCAATTAAGTCATCTATATGGGAGCCCTTCCCGGCGGTGAAGAGCGGATTATATCCTATCTCGACATAGACCCTTGGCCTCTCCAATCCTCTAACCTTTCTCCTCACCTCATCTATAACCTCTTCCATCTCTTTCAGAAGCTTCCTCGCTTCTTCCTCTTTGCCGCATAACCTGCCAATCTCTTCTACCATCTCAAAGATTCCCTTTACTCCCCGATGCCTGAAGATCACTACTTTTATTCCCAATCTCTCCAGGGCTTTTGAGATAGACGCCTGGCCAATGTAATCTGCCACCAGGACCAGATCAGGTCTTAAGGAAACTATCTTCTCCAGACTGGGCTGGGTGAAGCCAACCTTCTCGATATCCCTGGCCTCCTCTAAATAATCACAAAAAGGGGTTACTCCTACCAATCTATCCCCCAGTCCCAATTCAACCAGGACCTCGGTATAGGCAGGCGCTAAGGAAACAATCCTCTGAGGCGATTCACCTCTCGCCTGTAAGATTGGAAGAAGGAGAATAGATAAAATTAGGATTAAAACACGTGTTCCCTTAATTTTCATCCTAAGGTTTCCATTAAAAGATTAAAGTCTGAGCGAACCTCTACACACTTATAGGGGTGGGGCTTATAGACACTGCTAAAGGGCAATCTCCAGAAACCAATTTCTATCTCTCAACACCTTTCTGCCGGCTGTAAACTTTACCGGCTCTTTAAAAATCGGTCCCTCAAAAACAAAGGTGTGGTATTCTCCTTTCTCTCCGCAGAGATCAATATGATTCATAGCCTCAAGATCTGCTACAAACTTCTTATCAATCTTACGCCCTAACCATTCCTTACCTAAAGAAGATGCTCTTGTTGCTATAACGACCGCCTCAAAACCTGCATTAATGAATTCCTTAAGCAACCTTTCCCTTTTCTCTTTCCATAATGGTAACACAGGTTTTATACCTATGTCCTTACAGACTCTTTCAACCCAATCCCGATGTTCCTGAAGGTCTATATCGCCAAACACTCCTGCAGTTATGCCTTTTTCCTTCATCTCAGAGACCACCTTTTTAAACTTTTCTTCATAATTCTGCCAGGAGCTTTTCTCCTGAATAAGGACACGAGTTACGCACCCTTTTTGTAACTATTTGATAATCAATGGGTTACAGTA
>JAJOKU010000055.1 GCA_021129695.1 candidate division NPL-UPA2 bacterium | reverse complement strand
TGTATAAGGATGACCTGCTTCAATTGGGAGTGGAGAATATTGAAAAATTACTGGGAAAATCCGAGGTGCAGACAATAGACGATGTGGATAAATCAGTAGTTAGTTCAGTTGTGCTTGAGGGTCCTCGTGGCCGGGAAAGAATAGCCATCAAGCGATATGATAGGCCGGCACTTAAAAGGAAACTTAAGGATATCTTCAGACCATCCAAGGCGATGCGGGAATGGAGGGTGGGGAATCGGCTGATTGAGAGGGGAATTCAGGCCGCCGCTCCCTTAGCAGTGGGAGAGCGCCGACGACTGAGGATATTGAAGGACAGCTTCTTAATCTGCCGGGAGATTGAAGGAGCTAATAAGCTGAGAGATTATATTTCCACCCTCAGGCTGCCCCTATCGTCCCCGGCCCGCAAGGAAAAGGAAGAGATGGCTCATTGGCTAAGAAATTGAGGGAAGTTCATGATAAAGGTTCATGGAGATTTGAACACCAGCCACATTATGGTCAAAAGAGACGAGGGAAGAAGCCGGCTTTCTATTTCGTTGATTTTGAGAGTTCTAAGGCGGGGAAGGGTATTTCTTCCCGTCAACGGATCAAAGAGCTGGCCCGTCTGAATGAATCAATGCCCGATTTTATCACTAAGGCGGATAAGTTACGATTTTTTAAAGTTTACAGTAAGGGAAATGGGTTGATGGAACGAAAACGCAGAGAGTTCCTGAAAAAGATAGCGAGGCGTACTCTTGAGAAAACTAACCATCTTGCAGCTCTTCAGCAATGAGAACTGGACGGGTCCCGCTGAGCCAGTTCTGAGTCTCTCCAGGGAGTTAGTTAGAAGGGGACATCGGGTCTATTTCGCCTGTTCTCAGCGAAAAGGGAAGCTAAAAGGCAGGTTAAGGCAGTGGGGATACCCCTGATCGAGGCTCTAAAGCTGGACCACCATTCTAACCCTATTAGCTACTTGCATGACATATTGACCTTGCCCCGGATTCTGAAGGCTTACAAGGTAGATATTATCCATATGAACCTCAGTCATGACCATGCTATCGGGGCCTTAGGAGGAGGATGGGGGAAAAACGTCCCTTCCTGGTGCGAACGGTGCATAGAGCCGTTCCCCACACAGGTTTGTTGGAAAAGTTCCTCTATAGTAAGATGGCAGACAGAATCATCACCGTCTGCGAATCGGCTAGGAGGAAGCTCATTGACCACTTGGGCTTAGCTCCGACCAGGGTAACTACTATTTCTGGAGCGGTTGATACCGACAGGTTCAGTCCAGCTAATAAGGGGGGCTTGATTAAGAAAGAACTGGGATTGTCCCTGGATATCCCGGTAGTCGGTATGGCAGCTCCTTTCCAGTCTTATAGAAAACATCGCTCTCTCTTTGAGGCCATTCCTCGGATAAAAGAAGCGGTTCCGGGGACGAAATTCCTGCTGGTCGGTCACGGGGGAAGTTACCAGTCGGTTCTGAAAAAGCTGGCTCAAAAGTTAAATATTGAGGATGATCTTATTTATACCAGCTATCGGGATAGGGACTTTCCTCAGGTTCTGGCAGTTATGGATGTGAAGGTGTTTCTGGCTCCCGGGGCAGATGGTTTCTGTCGAGCCGTTCTGGAAGCCATGGCTACGAGCAAGCCGGTAGTGGCCGCCCCGGTGGGACCAATTATGGATATAGCCAGGGACAAGTTTCCCGGATTTATCGTTAATCCGGAAGATAGTGCCTCTTTGGCTAAAGCGGTGTCTATCTTGCTCCAAGATAAGACTCTGGCTGAGGGAAAAGGGGAAAGCGGTCGGAAACTGGTGGAGAAGTATTTTAGAGAAGATATCCGGGCGGAGAGGGTGGAAGAGGTTTATGCTTCTCTCTTAAGGAGACGGAGAAGTTAACGCGACAGTGCCCACTAAAGCTTAGAGGCTGGCCGTGTTGGTCTGTGGTTCATAAAGGTCTCACTATGAAGATTGCTCTCATCAGACAGGATTATCATAAACACGGGGGAGCGGAAAGGTATGTCTATCATTTGAGTGGTGAGCTGGCGAGAAGAGGTCACGAGGTCCACATTTTTGCTCACACCGGCAAGGAAGAAGTCCACCGACTCAACAAACTCAATAACTCAATGAACTCAAGCAACTCTATTAACTTTCATCGGGTTCCTGTCGTCGGCGGAGCCGCTTTCCTGAAGACCCTCAGTTTCGCCCTTTTCAGCCGAAGGCAGTTAAAAAAGGCTAAATTTGACATCATCCATAGCTTTGACCGCACTCTCTATCAGGATGTCTATCGGGCCGGCGACGGCTGCCATCGGGAGTGGCTGAGTCGTTCCCTCAAGATAGCCTCAAACGGGCTCAGCCGAATGATGGTCAGGCTTAACCCTTTGCATTTAACCCTCCTCTTTTTAGAAAAGAGGATTTTTAAAAAATGTAAGAGAATAATTGCTATTGCCAAGATAGGCAAGGAAGAAATTATAAAACACTATGGAGTTAACTCGGGAAGAATAACCGTAATTTATAACGGAGTGGATAGTGACGAATTTAATCCTGGTAGTAGGGAACTACTGCCAGGCGGTGTCCGAGAGCAGTTTAACCTCAGCCAGGATGACTTCGTTATTCTTTTCGTTGGCTCCGGATGGCGTCGCAAGGGGTTAAGCTATTTAATAAAAGCGGTGGCTTTACTGGATAGGGAGAAGGTAAAGCTTCTAATAGTAGGGAAGGACGGGAAAAGGCCCTATTCTCATTTAGTGAGGAGATTGGGCTTGGAAGGAAAAGTAATCTTTATCGGGGGCACGAGCGAGGCAGCAAATTTTTATTCCAGCGGTGATGTCTTCGTTCTGCCCACGCTATATGAACCATTTGGCAATGTCTGCCTGGAAGCTTTAGCCACCGGACTACCGATTATCATAAGTAAATGTGCTGGAGCGGCTGAGATAATTACTGATGGGAAGAACGGGCTCCTCTTAAACAATCCGATGGACCCGGAGGAAATTGCCCGGAAAATCAGGATGACATTTGACGATGAGCTTAGAGATAAACTGGGAAGCAACGCCCGGCTCTTAGCAGAGAAATTTACCCTGTCTAAGAACGCAGAGGAGACCTTGGAGGTTTACAACGAAATCATTACAAATTATGAAGGCACAGATTGACACATCATGTCCAAGGTAGACCCACCTCAGGGGGAGATTCTCACAGAAATGAATATTGGCTTAATGATAAAAGCACAAGAAAACAACGATGTATGAATTAAGGGTAACGATAGGGATGATATGTTTGGTTAAGAAAAGGGGGAGGTAAAGTGATGGCTAAGAAAGCGTTGATAACGGGAATAACTGGTCAGGATGGTTCTTATTTGGCAGAACTTCTCCTGGGGAAAGGTTATGAGGTTCATGGGATAGTTAGGCGGGTAGCCTTGGAGGATCCTGAGCAT
Organism: candidate division NPL-UPA2 bacterium; assembly: GCA_021129695.1. Taxonomy (GTDB): domain Bacteria; phylum NPL-UPA2; class NPL-UPA2; order NPL-UPA2; family JAGMAN01; genus JAGMAN01. Next base: position 1,008 of record JAJOKU010000055.1, on the reverse strand, counting down.
AGATTGTGGCGAATAAGACATCTTGCTGACAGACTGATTTTACATCCTGCCTCTTTGGAGAGTTATGCCAGCATATTTAATGTGGTAGAAAAGGTAAAACCCGTTGAGTGCTATCATTTAGCCGCTCAAAGTTTCGTAAGTTATTCTTTTGAAGATGAGTTTTCTACGATTAACACAAACATCAATGGAACGCATTTTGTTCTGTCTTCAATCAAGGAAAAGGTTCCTCAATGTAGATTTTATTTCGCTGCATCCAGCGAGATGTTTGGATGTGCCCAGGTTACCCCACAGAATGAAACAACGCCTTTTCACCCCAGGTCGCCTTATGGAATTTCTAAAGTCGCCGGATTTGATTTATCCCGAAACTATCGGGAAGCATATGGGCTGTTTGTTTGCAATGGAATTCTTTTTAATCATGAATCGCCACGGAGGGGATTTGAATTTGTGAGCAGAAAAATAACCAATGCTGCGGCTAAGATCAAATCTGGATTGGAAAAAGAATTGAAACTGGGCAACCTAAACGCAAAGAGAGATTGGGGTTTTGCTGGTGACTATGTAAAGGCAATGTGGCTTATGCTTCAGCAGGATGAACCAGATGACTATGTAATCGCTACAGGAGAAACCCATTCAGTTAAGGAATTTGCAGAGGCGGCTTTCAGTTATGTTGATCTTAACTGGGAGGACTATGTTGTTATAGACAAGAGCTTTTATCGTCCGGCGGAGGTTTACGAATTGAAAGGAGACTATAGCAAGGCCAAAAGAAAATTAGGTTGGAAGCTCCAGGTGAATTTTGGAAAGTTAGTTGAAATGATGGTTGATGCAGATTTAAAAAGAATTCAACGGGCACAATAATCCCGAATTTTTCCGAATATTATTTTTTTTCAAAACAAGGGAGGTAAAATCAGCTCTACTAATTAGAGATGAGACTGAATGGCTGGAGGCGATTGAGGCAGAATGAAAATATTATTGTGTACTAACGATTTTCCTCCGGCGGTGGGTGGAATTCAA
>JAJOKU010000032.1 GCA_021129695.1 candidate division NPL-UPA2 bacterium | reverse complement strand
TTGTAATTGAAAGGGTTACATTTCTGACATCTAAAAATAATGCGTAACTCGTGTATCAAAGTCAATGGATAAGAGGGGGAGGAGCCATGACTGCTCAGATGAAGACCCAGTTATTCTGTCTACACTGTAATCGTGAATGTCCCCACACCATAACTTACGTTGGAACCTACCTGAAACAGGTTCGCTGTCAGGAATGTGGCACACATATCGAGATGGACCGCAGGAAGATACTGGAGACTTATACGGCTGAGGTTATTGACCGGGTGTTGACCAAGCCACACCGCATCACCGAGGAGGCAAGGAAGGACTTGAGTAATTTTATGCGCTCTTTGCCCATTCGCATTCTGACCAAGCCTCTGCGGGTAGCCAGGGAGATTATAGAAGTAGTCAGGCAGGACTAAGTGGATAGAACTGTATATGAAAGCAGCCGTCTACTACGGTCTGGATGATATACGTTACGAGGAAGTTCCCCGGCCTCGGGTCGGACAAGGGGAGGTGCTCATCAGAATGAAATCGTGTGGGCTGTGTGGAACTGACATAAGCAAGATGGTAGAGAAGACGGTTACTCCCCCAGCGGTTCTTGGGCACGAAGTGGCTGGTGATGTAGAGGAAGTAGGAGGTGGAGTAGAAAAATTTCGTCCCGGAGATCGGGTCTTCGTGGCTCATCATATTCCATGCTTCGTCTGTCACTGGTGCCGCCATGGCAATTATTCCCTCTGCCCTGAGTTCCGTCAGACCAACATCGACCCAGGTGGGTTTGCTGAATATATTCGCGTTCCACATATAAATGTTGCTCGCGCTATGTTCAGGATTCCGGATGGGCTCTCTTATGAAGAGGCATCTCTGATTGAATCTGCTGCCTGCTGCCTGCGAGCCATCTTAAAATGTCGGATGCAGCCCGCAGATACGGTGGTAGTGGTGGGGTGTGGTCCCATGGGACTTCTCCATCTGGAGTTAGCCTTACTCTTAGGAGCCAGTCAGGTGATAGCGACCGACTTAGTGAATTACAGGAGGATGGCAGGGGAGAAGTTTGGAGCCAGCCACAGCATCGATCCCCAGGAGCAAGATGCTCGAGGGGAGGTCATGGAATTAACTTCTGGTCGGGGAGCTGACTTAGCCATTGTGGCTGTTGGCAGTCCCCAGGCTATAAGTCAGGCCATGAGTTTAGTGCGGGAAGGGGGCACGGTGAGCGTATTTGCTGAATGCCCGGATGGTTCTAAGTTGACGATAGACCCGAACCTCATCTATCACGAAATCAATCTCATTGGTAGTTATTCCTCAACACCATCTGAGCAGAGGATAGCACTTGAACTGATCAGGACAGGAAGACTTAAGGTGAAAGAACTTATCACGCATCGTTTCAAGCTAAATAAACTCGGAGAGGCGGTAGAGTTAGCCCGGGAGCAAGGGGAATCCCTGAAGATAGTCATAACTGCTTGATGAGATGAAAGCGGCAATTTTGTGCGGGCCTAAGGATGTGAGGATGGAGAATATCCCCGTGCCCGAGGTGGGGCCAGTGGAGGTTTTAGTCCGGATAAAGGCGGCCCTAACCTGCGGAACTGATGCGAAGGTGTATCTGCGTGGGGGGCACCCCCGGATGATAAAGCCGCCGGCTGTCTTCGGGCACGAGTTTTCAGGAGTGATAACTAAGGTAGGGAATGGGGTAGATTATTTTAAGGAAGGGATGAGAGTGGTAGCGGCTAATTCCGCCCCTTGCAATCGGTGTTTCTACTGTAAACTTGGGCGCCAGAGCCTCTGCGAGAATCTACTTTTCATCAATGGAGCTTATGCTGAGTATGTGAAGATACCCGAGCCTATCGTCAGACAGAATCTATTAGAGATTCCAGAAGGAGTTTCTTTCAAGGAGGCGGCCCTGGTGGAGCCTTTAGCTTGTGCTCTTCATGGAGTAGAAGAATCCAGGATGAGATTAGGAGATACAGTAGTTATTAATGGAGCCGGGCCGATGGGGCTCCTATTTACTCAACTGGCAAAGCTTAAGGGGACAAGGGTTATCGTGGCTGATAAGAAGGAAGATAGATTATCGCTGGCCAGGGTGTGCCGGGCGGACAGAGTGGTAAACGTTTCCGAGGTTAATGATCCGGTTAAGGCAGTAAGGGAACTTGCCGAGGATGGAAGGGGAGTGGATGTGGCTGTGGAGGCAGTGGGAATTCCAGAAGTTTGGGAGGCAACCATTGCTATGGCCCGAAAAGGAGGTAGCGTTGTTCTATTTGGAGGCTGTGCCCCGGGAACGAGTATAAAGTTGGATACCAAGGTCTTTCACTACGGGGAACTCACCTTAACAGGGGTCTTTCATCATACCCCGGCTTATGTCAAAAAGGCCCTGGATTTAATTGTCGGCCGGGCCATAAATGCTTCGCCCCTTATTACTCAAGAACTGCCTCTCAGCCAGTTGCCCAGAGCTTTAGAGATGATTGTCAACAAGCAGGGGATGAAGACAGCTATAATCCCATAGGAAAGAGATGCTTATTGGATAATGAAGTTCCGTGTGCCCCTTCGCTCATTCTCGGGACAACACGAAACTTCGGCTACCTACAAAGGAGGAACTTAGGAATGGATGAGAAAAGAGTGCTGTTGAGGATGGTTAAGACGCTGATCACTGACCTTCAGAATATCCAGCAGCGGGGGGCCGGTTACTACAGCCCAGTCCCGTTCGTGCAGAGGTATAACCTGCTTCTGGAGAAGGCCAAGGAGATATTCAAGAAGGATACTATCCTCATGGATACTTTCTCAGCTATTGAGGATACAACTTCCGTTGACCCAGCAGATAAGATGAAGGTCACTCAGAAGGTGGTGATTGAAACCGGGCAGCTCATCGCTTATATAGAGGCGAACCTGGAAGATGAGGATAGAGGAAGAAGGTAAGGTTATTAAAACGGAGGGAGGGCTGGCTAAGGTAGCCTTCCCGCGAAAGACTGCCTGCGGGAGGTGTGGTCTTTGCCTCAGGGGGAGCGCCGATATGGTTGTCACTGAAGCAGAGAATGAGTTAGGAGCACAGGTTGGCCAGAGGGTAAGAGTGATTTTAAGCAGCGCTTCCTTCATTAAGTGCGGTACCATCGTCTATCTTTTCCCTCTACTTCTGTTAATATGCGGACTATTCTTCGGACGCTGGCTGGCCGATTATCTGGGAAAGGAAGAGGCAACCGAGGTGATCGCCGCCATCAGTGCCCTCTTCTTTCTAACAGCAGCATTCTTCCTCATCAGATGTTATGAAAAGGTAGTTAAGAAAAAAGGAAGATACCGATCTAAGATAGTGGAGATATTGAAATGAGCCGGGAGCAGTATAGAGATGACCAATTCTATATAGACAAGATCAATCGCCTGCGGGAGGAGCGCAAGGCAATCATTCTGGCTCATAATTACCAGAGAGGCGAGGTTCAGGATATTGCAGATTTTAACGGAGATTCTCTCGCCCTGAGCAGGGAGGCAGCTCGTGTTGATGCCGAGGTAATAGTCTTCTGCGGGGTCCATTTCATGGCCGAGAGCGCTGCCATTCTCTCTCCCCGGAAGACAGTCCTTATACCGGTGCCAGAGGCAGGTTGCCCTTTAGCGGATATGATTACTCCCCAGGGATTGAGAGAGATGAAGAAGAGATATCCAACTGCATCTGTCGTCTGCTATGTGAACTCTTCGGCGCAGGTGAAAGCCGAGAGCGACATCTGTTGCACCTCCACCAACGCCATCGAGGTTGTAAATTCCCTGGAAAGCAATCAAATTATATTCGTTCCGGATGAGAACCTGGGTCGGTATGTTGCTACTCAGACTGACAAAGAGCTCATCTTCTGGAAGGGATCCTGCCCTACCCATTATCGTGTTCTGCCTGAGGATATCCTAAAAGCCAAGGAGAAACATCCTAAGGCAAAGGTGGTCGTCCATCCTGAATGCCGGCTCGGGGTGATTATGTTAGCTGATGAGGTCTTAAGTACGGGGGGAATAGTGAAATTTGCCCGGCAAACCGATGTCAAAGAGGTCATCGTTGGCACGGAGATGGGGCTGGTCTATCGACTTCAGAAGGAGAATCCTCACAAGAGGTTCTATCTGGCCACGGAGAAGCTAATCTGCCCCGACATGAAATTAACTACCCTTGAGAAAGTAGCCAATGCCCTGGAGCGGATGGAGCATCGGGTCACTGTTCCAGAAGAGGTGCGAGATAAGGCCAAGCGAGCTCTCGACAGCATGCTGGAGGTAGAAGTTTAAATCATAAAGAACCACAGAGAGCACTGAGACTAAAGCAGAACACACAGAGATCCTTAGAGATGTAAAAATTTACTCTGTGTCCTCTGTGGTTAGTTTTTCCGTTCTTGTAAAAAAAGGGACCGGAAGGGACATCATACCCCCTTTGAGTCAAATTAGCAAATTTTTTGGGCTCTTCTCCAAAAATAGTAGTAAGCAGAACCTGTATTGCTTATGACCTCAGCTTG
>JAJOKU010000022.1 GCA_021129695.1 candidate division NPL-UPA2 bacterium | reverse complement strand
GATTTATAAGGAGTTCCTGTAAATATGTATTTTTTGATACAGCCGAAGGCACTGCCTCTGGCGGTGCTTCACCGTATTTGATTTTACCGAGCGTAGCGAGGATTATTATGGGTCAGAAGGTTCATCCGATTGGATTTAGGTTAGGATTTATCCGGGATTGGGATTCACGCTGGTTTGCTAAGAGAGGGTACGGAAACCTTCTTCAGGAAGACATAAAAATTCGTAAGTACATTAAGGACAAGTTAGCTTTTGCTGGGTTGTCTCGAATTGAGATCGAAAGAGCTTCGGATCGGGTGAGGATAACTCTTCACAGCGCCCGCCCGGGAATTATAATTGGACGCGGAGGAGCGGAAGTGGATCGCCTCAAAGAAGAATTAGAGGAGATGACTGGAAGAGAGGTCTTCATTGATATCCAGGAGGTGAAGGATCCCGACCTGGATGCTCAGTTGGTGGCCGAGGGGATTGCTCAGCAGTTAGAGAGGAGAGTACCTTTCCGAAGAGCGATGAAGAAGACAGTAAAGCTGGCCATGGACTTAGGGGCTAAGGGAATAAAGATAGCCTGTAGTGGACGCTTGGGTGGAGCAGAGATATCTCGCTCGGAGTGGTACCGGGAAGGGAGAGTTCCCTTACACACTTTAAGAGGTAATATAGATTATGGATTCTTTGAGGCCAGGACCACCTATGGGCTGATCGGAGTTAAAGTTTGGATCTTCAAAGGGGAGATTCTCCCGGAGGGGAAAAAGGAGAAGTCAGATGCCGCTGATGCCAAAAAGGGTGAAGTTTCGTAAGGCTCAACGGGGACGAATGAAGGGTAAATCCTGCCGAGCCTCAACCCTTGGCTTTGGTGAGTATGGACTTAAGGCTTTGGAGCCTTGCTGGCTTAGTGATCGTCAGATCGAGGCTGGTCGGGTGGCTCTTACCAGGCATCTTAAGCGGGGAGGTAAGGTCTGGATAAGGGTGTTCCCGGATAAGCCAGTGACCGCCAAACCGGCTGAAACCAGGATGGGTAAGGGAAAAGGTTCCACTGAATATTGGGTAGCGGTGGTGAAGCCAGGTCGCATCCTTTTTGAAGTGGAAGGTATTTCCGAGGAATCCGCTCGGGAGGCGATGCGCTTGGCCGCTCATAAATTGCCAATGAGAACGAAATTTATTACCAGATTATGAAGGCGAGTGAATTGTATCAGTTAACCTTGGAAGAATTAGCTCAGAAGGAAACTGATTTCAGAAAGGAGCTTTTCAATTTAAGGCTGCAGCGAGTGACTGGAAAGCTGGAAAATCCAAGTAGAGCCAGGGAAATTCGAAAAACAATTGCCAGGATAAAGACTATTATAAATGGGAAAAGAAAGGGAAAATGAAGAAACGGGGACATAGGAAGGTGCGATTGGGGAAGGTTGTCAGCGATAAGATGGACAAGACCATCGTGGTAGCGGTGGAGAGATTAGTTAGGCATCCCATGTATAAACGAGTCATTAGAAGAACGACTAAATTTAAGGTAGATGATGAGAAGGGTGAAGCCAAAGTTGGAGACAAAGTAAAGATAATGGAGACAAGACCCTTGAGCAAAGAGAAAAGATGGCGGTTGGTGGAGATTGTGGAGAAAGGGAAGTAGATGGTGCAGATGGGGTCTATTCTGGATATTGCTGATAACTCGGGAGCTAGGCGCATCGGCTGTATTAAAATCCTGGGTGGGAGCAATCGACGCAGTGGCTCGATAGGGGATATTATTATTGGTTCGGTTAAAGAAGCTGTTCCGAGAGGGACGATTAAGGAAGGTAATGTGGTCAAAGCAGTTATCGTCAGGACGAAGAAAGAGATCCGCCGCCCCGATGGCTCATATATAAAATTTGACCGAAATGCGGCTGTAATTATTGACGATCAGAGAAATCCAGTGGGAACAAGAATATTTGGTCCAGTAGCCGGGGAGTTGAGGGAGAAGAAGTTCACCAAGATAATCAGCTTGGCTCCAGAGGTAGTTTGAGCGATGCAGAATTGAGTTTCGGCATAGCCCTTCGCTCATTCTCGGCACGCTCCATGCGAAATATGGAGCTGGTAATAGACACAGTCTTTATTGGGAGCGTGCCTGCGAGGGTTTTCTTGCCCCCACTGCTTCGTTTTGCAAGCAAAAGCGAAGCAAAACGGTGGGGGCAAGAAAAAATCCGCTCAGGGCTAAAGCCGAAACTTCACAGGGCTAAAGTATTACTAAAAGGGCAGCATGATGCATATCAGAAAAGGTGATATGGTGCAGGCCATCGCTGGCAAGGATAAAGGGAAAACTGGTAAGGTACTACGGGTCTTCCCCAAAAAGGAAAGGGTAATTGTTGAGGCTATAAATTTCGTTAAGCGCCATACCCGAGCTCGACCTCCTAACCAGCAAGGTGGCATTCTTGAGAAGGAAGCATCCTTGCATATATCGAATGTGATGGTTTACTGCCCCCAGTGCAATCGAGCTACCCGCATAGGCTATCGGAAATTAGAAGGCGGGACGAAAGCGAGAATCTGCCGCCGCTGCGGAGAGGTAATCGGGAAATAGAAAGAATGGCCAGACTAAAAGATAGATATCAGCAAGAAATTCTTCCCCGGATGAGGGAGAAATTCAGATATGAGAATAACCTTCAGGTGCCCCGGTTAGAGAAGATTGTCATTAATGTTGGCTTGGGTGAGGCAGTAGCTGAGCCTAAATTTTTGGACTCAGCCTTAGAAGAACTGGCCGCTATCACCGGTCAAAGGCCGGCTGTCACTAGGGCAAAGAAGTCAGTGGCCGCCTTTAAGATAAAGGCGGGGATGTCCATCGGCTGTAAGGTTACTCTGAGAGGAAGGAGAATGTATGAGTTCTTCGATCGGTTGGTAAATGTAGCCCTTCCTCGGGTTAGAGATTTCAGAGGCATCTCCCCTCACTCATTCGATGGTGACGGGAACTTCACTTTGGGGATTAAAGAGCAGTTGATCTTCCCCGAGATCAGCTATGAGAAAGTGCCTATGGTGCATGGAATGGACATCACCCTGGTAACTACAGCTAAGAGCAATGAGGAGGCAAGGCAGCTCCTTCACCTCTTAGGAATGCCCTTCCGGGAGTTTCAAGAAGGACCTTAAATGGCTAAGAAATGTTTGATTGAGAAGGCTAAGCGGGAGCCGAAGTACAAGGTGAGAAAGTATAACCGCTGTCAGCTCTGTGGCCGGCCACGGGCTTTCATCCGCAAGTTTCAACTGTGTAGAATATGTTTTCGCTCTCTGGCTCTTAAGGGTGAGATTCCAGGAGTGACTAAGTCAAGTTGGTGAGGAGGAGCTAACAATGGGGATGACCGATCCGATAGCCGATTTGCTCAATAGGATTCGCAACTCCAGTCGAGTCCACCATGATAAAATTGATATCCCTGCCTCCAAGCTAAAGGAGGAGATAGCTAAGGTCTTGAAAGCCAAAGGTTTCATAAAGAACTATAGAAAAATTGAGGACAGGAAGCAGGGAGTGTTGAGGATTTATCTTAGGTACGGACCGAACCGGGAAGAGGTAATAAATGGCCTTCGGAGGATAAGCAAGCCTGGCTTAAGAGTCTACGTTAAGAAGGGGGAGGTTCCCAAGGTCTTGGGAGGCTCAGGAATAGCCATACTGTCCACTCCCAAAGGGGTTATGGCCGATGCCGAGTGCCGGAAGGAAGCAGTGGGGGGAGAGGTTCTTTGCTATGTGTGGTAAGAGCGGCTGCCTCCGGGTCTTGTTCGCGCTCAGTTTTGGCTTCGCTAAGTTAGAGCTCGCCAAAGAAATCGCTGCTCACAAGACCCACTCGCCAGCCGTTTTTGGTAAGAGGTAAAAGGATGTCCAGGGTAGGTAAGAAGCCAATAGATATTCCCAATGGCGTGAAAGTTACAGTCAACCGAGAATTAGTTAATATAGAGGGTCCCAAAGGGAAACTAACCCAGAAGGTATCTCCCCTAATAAGAGTAAAGCTGAGTGATAACCAGATTATAGTAGAACGTCTCCGTGATACAAGGCAGGGGCGGTCGCTTCACAGCCGTGGCAGTGCTGCTTCGCTGCACGGCCTCACTCGCACACTGATAGCCAATATGGTGGAAGGAGTAACGGCTGGTTTCGAGAAAGCTCTGGAGATTCATGGAGTCGGTTACCGAGCTGAGGTGAAGGGGAAGAAATTGATCTTGCGACTGAGATTCTCCCATCCAATTAACTTTGACCTGCCTGAAGGAGTGGAAGTAGATACATCTCGGGGGGGTCAGGTTACCCAGATTAAGGTGAAGGGCATCGATAAGCAGCTGGTGGGAGAGGTGGCCGCACGGCTTCGGGCCATTTATCCACCAGACCTATATAAGGGAAAGGGAATTAGGTATCTGGGAGAAGCGCTGAGGCGGAAGGCTGGTAAGACCGCGGTAACATAAATGGCTAACCTGGATTACTTAAAGTAATCCACCTCCCTAGCCCCCACGTAAATGCTCAGTGAACACCGTTAGTTAAGGGTATGATTAGTTTTTCTATTCCAT
>JAJOKU010000082.1 GCA_021129695.1 candidate division NPL-UPA2 bacterium | reverse complement strand
CTCTAATATTAACCTATTTGCTTAATTTTGCGTCATCTTCTGGACAATTCCCTTATAGAATATAGCCGCGGCCAGCAGGGCTATTTTCTGGCTAAAATATCTACGGGAGAAACAGTAGATGGCCCCAACGGTAAGGAGCCCAAAGGAAAGGTGGATGAGCTTAGCTAAAATATCTCCCTTGAGCAAAAGGCTCAGAGTATAAAGCATCTGCAGGGTGAAGGGAAAATTGGAGTAGACCTGGTGGGGAAGATACATAATCCGATGATTGCGGATATAGATCTTGGGAACTCCTAAGTGATAGGAAAGAGTATCATAGTTGAGGGGAGGAGTGAGAGCCCCAATAAGAGCAATAGCCGCTGTAGCCCCAAGCAAAAAAAGAGGCTGACCTTGAAGGCTCTGCTTATTGATTCATCTGTAGCGGCTCGATTTGTAACTTGATTATATAAGAATCCCTTTTTTAATCCCCTCTCCTTAATCTCGCCACGGCGAGTCGCCTTTGGAGACCTCTCCCTACCCCAAAGGGCACAGGCAGAGGGGAGGGGGGAGGGTGAGGGGGTATCTTGAGTTGATCGGTTCAGAGATTTCTTCTTAACGAGTCTTGCCAGATTGTTACTAAGGCTAACTACAAGGGTCTTTATCTCTGGAATGGAAATTAGAGCCAGGAGCCCTAAGAGTCCGTAGGCTACTCCCCGGTAGAATAAACCCAGGAGACCCAGGGCTAAGACTAAGTAAGCTAAGGCTCCCCAACCCAAAGCAATAGATGAGATAATTTCATCGCCCAGGCAGTGAAATCTTATCTTAAGGAGCCTAAAGAGCTTTCTCCCCAGGCTATAACCAATCAATCCTATCAGGAGTAAAAGAAGTATTTGAGAAAGCTTTTCCATGTCTTTCTGGCTCAGTTTAACAAAAACCCTCCCTCCTGTCAATCTTTCTGAATCTTTCTGATTCTTCTTGCTTTCCACCCGAAGAAATGGTATATTTCTTGGCAGCATAGTAAAGTATAAAACTTTACTATGCGGATTAGGGTTGCCTTACGGCACTGCCTTCGGCTGTGTGAAGGGGAACAATCTGGTTCCCCTTAAGGGGTAACAGGCGAGTCCGAAGGACACGCCGCCCTAAGGGGAACCCCTGGGAAGGAAATGAGGAGCGAAGCGACGAATTTTCTTGAGGTGGTATGATGAGCTATTATTACGGTGGGGAGAGACCCTATATAAGGTTTGGTCCTTCACTGACCAGAGCGGTGAAGTCTCTTATCCTGATTAATGCCGGGGTATTTCTGCTCCAGCTCATCCTTAAATTCTCTGATCTTGAAAGAGGATTCACCCATTTCTTCGGCCTGGTCCCGGTCCTTGTCTCCGAGAAGTCAATGCTCTGGCAGTTTTTCACCTACATGTTCCTCCACGGCGGCCTCTTCCACATCTTATTCAATATGCTCACATTATGGATGTTTGGGAGCGATCTGGAGAGAGAGTGGGGAAGGAAAGAATTCCTCCGCTACTATTTCATTACCGGAGTGGGAGCAGGAATTCTCTATTACTTCTCAGCCATGCGTTCAGCCATACCAGCTATTGGAGCATCTGGAGCCATTTTTGGGGTGCTGGTCGCCTACGCCCTCACATTTCCCGAAAGGAGGATTACCCTCTTTCTCTTCTTCATTTTGCCGGTGACTATGAAGGCAAGGCACCTTATCCTGTTCTTCGGAGGATTACAACTGCTGGCTCTCTTACACTATGGACGCACATCAGGGATTGCCCATTTCGCCCACTTAGGAGGAATGCTCGTCGGCTATCTTTACTTAAGAGGCTGGAGGAGAACAGGATATGGTCTATCGGGTTGGACTGCGGACCTTCGCTTCAGGTTAAGTCAGAGTCTCATCAGACGCCGTGCTAAAAGGAGGGAGGACCTGGAAGAAGACGTGGATTCCATACTGGATAAGATATCCAGAGAGGGGATGCGGAGTCTTACCCGGAGAGAGAGAAGAATACTTCAAAGAAAATCTATGAGATAAGGAAGAGAGGCATCAGTTGTTTATCAAGAGCATGGTGGTAGGTCCATTAGAGGCTAACTGTTATTTGGTGACCGACGAGGAGACTAAGGAAGCCATCATTATTGACCCGGGGGCAGAGGGAGAGAAAATCCGAAGGCTCATTGAGAAGGGAGGATTGGTCCCTGCTTATATCGTTAATACTCATGGCCACATTGACCATATTGGAGCAAATGGCTACCTGAAAGAGAAACTCAAGGACATTAAGATCTCCATCCATCCGGCTGATGCCCAGATGCTCATTAACCCTCTGCAGAATTTAGCCAGCTTTGCCGGGGAGGTAAATCATTCCCCTCAAGCTGACCTCATGCTTGAGGATGGCTATGAGATAAACTTGGGTAAGCTGTCGCTAAAGGTGATCCATACCCCCGGCCATACGCCGGGAGGAATATGCCTCGCCATTGAAGGGAAAGTCTTTACCGGGGATACCTTATTTGCTGGCTCAGTGGGCAGGACCGACCTGCCAGGCGGGTCCATGGATTCACTATGCAGAAGTATAAGAGAGAAACTTTTAACTCTGCCAGACGAAACTATTGTTTATCCGGGGCACGGTCCGCTTTCAACCATTGGCAGAGAAAGGGAAAACAATCCATTTGTTTAATTTTTTTCTTTACATGGAATTGGATGTATGGTATATCTGTAAACGGAGGAGGAATTAAGTGCCCAGGATCACTGAAGTGAAAGGACGAGAGATTTTAGATTCTCGTGGGAATCCTACTGTGGAAGTGGAAGTAACGCTGGAGGGAGGAGCCGCAGGAAGAGCATCTGTCCCCTCTGGTGCCTCTACCGGAGAGCACGAGGCCCTGGAACTACGGGATGGAGACACCTCGCGCTACTTAGGCAAAGGAGTGGAGAAAGCGGTCAGGAACATAAATGAGGCCATTGGTCCGGAGGTCAAGGGCAAGGATGCCTTGAATCAGGCCGCTATTGATAATTTAATGATTGAACTTGATGGGACCGAGAATAAGTCTAAGTTAGGAGCTAATGCCATCTTAGGAGTCTCCCTGGCCGTGGCGAGAGCGGCCGCCTCGAGCTCTCGGATGCCTCTTTATCTTTATTTAGGCGGAGAGGAAGCCAGAGAGCTTCCCGTTCCCATGATGAACATCATAAATGGCGGGCAGCATGCTGATAACAACATTGACCTTCAGGAATTTATGGTGATGCCTGTGGGAGGAAATACTTTCCGGGAAGCCCTGCGCATAGGAGCGGAAGTCTTCCATAACCTGAAGGCAGTTCTCGGGGAGAAGGGATACTCAACAGCAGTGGGAGATGAGGGGGGATTTGCTCCTAACTTAAGGTCCAACGAAGAGGCTATCTCAGTTATCCTAAAAGCAGTTGAGAGAGCTGGATATAAGATAGGTGAAGAAATCCTCCTGGCCCTGGATTCAGCCGCCAGTTCCTTCTATCAGAATGATAAATACACCTTAACCTCTGAGCCCAATCCGGAGAGGTCTTCAGAAGAGATGGTTGATTTCTACCAAACCCTGGTGGCCAAGTATCCCATTATCTCCATTGAAGACGGATTGGCTGAGGACGACTGGGAGGGATGGAAGACCCTTACCGATAGACTAGGAGACAAAGTTCAGATTGTGGGAGATGACCTCTTCGTTACCAATAAGAGTAGATTGAGCCAAGGCATTGATAGGGAAATAGCTAATTCTATCTTAATTAAGGTGAATCAGATCGGCACCCTGACCGAGACACTAAATACTATAAAGCTGGCCAGGGAGGCTAACTATACAGCCATTATCTCACATCGTTCGGGGGAAACTGAGGATACTACCATTGCTGACCTGGCCGTAGCCACAAACTGTGGCCAGATAAAATCGGGCTCCCTGTCCAGGACTGATCGGGTGGCTAAGTATAATCAGTTGCTGCGCATCGAAGAAGAGTTGGGCGGGGGAGCTATCTTCAGGGGAAAAGAAGTGTTTTACAATCTGAGAGGCGGACTGTGCTAAAAGTTATTGCCATTATTATCATCCTGGGAGCTTTGTTAACTTATCCTGCTTACCTGGAACTGAGGAAATATAGGCGGCATCTAGCCAGGTTGGATGAAGAGAATAAAATCCTGGAGGAGACGAATAGAGATTTACGACAGGAAATAGAGGCTCTTGAGAGTGACCCTTTCTACATTGAAAAAGTAGCCAGAGAAATTTTGGGCTTGGTTAAACCAGGAGAGATAATCTACAGGATTATTCCTGAAGAAAATATTGGTCGCGGGGTGGAGCAGTCTGGTAGCTCGTCGGGCTCATAACCCGGAGGTCGGCCGTTCAAATCGGCCCCCCGCCACCAACCTTCCCGGCAGTAAAATGATTGGTAAATGCTCAGTGAACACCGTTAGTTAAGGGTATGATTAGTTTTTCTATTCCATATGTGGATGTGAGATGTGCTACAAAAATTTCAGGCTCTTCTCCAAAAATAGTAGTAAGCAGAACCTGTATTGCTTATGACCTCAGC
>JAJOKU010000124.1 GCA_021129695.1 candidate division NPL-UPA2 bacterium | reverse complement strand
ATGAGGAGCGAAGCGACGAATTTTCTTGCCGCTTAGAGCTTCTTAATACACGGCGGCAAGAAAAAATCCGCTCAGGGCTGATGCCGAAACTCACGTGGCTAAGAACAAAAATGGACTTAGACGATTTAAAGGCAATTAAGGAGAAAGACAAGTCAAATATGCTCCAGATTCTACTGGACTTTCCTGAGCAGTGGAAGGAGGCCAGGGAGATTGCCCGGCAGTTTTCTTTCCCTGAGCATACTGGAATAAATAAAGTTGTGGTCACTGGTCTGGGGGGCTCGGCTATTGGAGGAGACCTCCTTGGCTCTTATTTAGGCGGAGAGATAAGGGTCCCTATCTTCGTTAATCGAAATTATAGCCTACCACGGTTCGTTGATGAAGATACCCTCCTCTTTGCCGTTAGCTATTCCGGAAATACGGAGGAGACCATAAGTGCTTACCAGAAGGCAATTGAGCGCCGAGCTAAGGTTATGGCCATCACCAGCGGCGGAAAGCTAAGAGACCTTTGCCGAAGTGATGGAGTCCCGGCCGTAATTATTCCTCCTAAGATGCCTCCCCGAACCGCCCTTGGCTACCTCTTCCTGCCCATGCTAATTGCTCTATCGGAGACTGGTTTAATTGAAGATAAACTTAAGGAGATTGAGGAAACCATCTCGCTTTTAGGGGAGCTGAGGAAGGGATGGCAACCTTCCTCACAGCTTTCCCGGAACCAGGCCAAGGAACTGGCTCAGAGACTGCCTGGAAAGCTAATCCTGATCTATGGCAGTGATCACCTGGAGGCAGTTTGCCTTCGGTGGAAGACCCAGATAAACGAGAATAGTAAAAGTTTAGCTTATGCCGTGGCTTTTCCAGAACTCAACCACAATGAGATCGTTGGCTGGGAAGGGATGGAGGAACTTAGAAGTAAGATTGAGGTGATCATTCTTCGAGACATGGGAGAGCCAGACAGAATTAAAAGTAGAATAGAGATTACCAAATCCGTCATTGGAGATCGGCCCAGTGAAGTGAGGGAGGTCTGGTCACAGGGGGACTCTATTCTGGCCAGGCTCTTCTCCCTCATCTACCTGGGAGATTGGGTGAGTTTCTATTTAGCCATTCTACAGGGAGTCGATCCCACACCAGTAAAATCAATTGACCTGTTGAAAAGAAAATTAGCTGAGCTATGAAGGCACTTATTCTGGCCGCCGGCTACGCTACCAGACTTTATCCTCTCACCAGGGATAGGCCAAAGGGGCTGCTTCCAGTAGCTGGTCGGCCGATGATAGAACATATCCTGGAAAGAATAGAGGGAGTTGAGGAGATAGATGAAATTTATGTAGTAACTAATGAGAAGTTCGCCAGACATTTTCAGGAGTGGAGGGACAGTTACCGGGGAAAGAAGAAAGTGCAGATTTTGAATGATGGAACCACCTCCGATGAAAATAAGTTGGGAGCCATCGGAGATATGAAGTTCGCCGTGCAGGAGAAGCGAATTGAGGATGACCTTTTTGTGGTGGCCGGAGATAACTTATTCCAGTTCGATATACGTCAGTTCATCTCCTTCTTTAAAGAGAAGGGAACCTCGGTTGCTCTGCGCCATGTTGAAGATAAGGAATTGGTGAAGAAATATAGCACCGTCAAACTTGATGAGAAGGGAAGGGTGATAGATTTCCAGGAGAAGCCCCCCCATCCCACTACCACCCTGGTTGCTGTCTGCATGTATATGTTTCCCAGAGATAGGCTTCCACTGCTCTCTGCCTACCTGGCTGAGGGCGGCAATCCCGATGCTCCTGGGTTCTACATCGCCTGGCTCCATAAGAGGGAGCCAGTCTATGGATTCATTTTCCAGGGCCGGTGGTTCGACATCGGAGACCTTCAGTGCTATCAGGAAGCAGACAGAGAATATAAGCAAAATATCAAATATCAAAAATCAAAAAGAAATTTACAGAATTCCTGATACTCTAAAATGTAGGGGAGGATTAATATGGGGAGAAGCTATCTTTTTACCTCAGAATCGGTGACTGAGGGGCATCCGGATAAGATTGCTGACCAGATCTCTGATGCCATTCTGGATGCCATAATGGCAAAAGACTCTCAAGGGAGAGTAGCCTGTGAGACTTTGGTTACCACTGGCCTGGCCCTGGTGGCCGGAGAGATTACTACTACCTGTTATGTTGATATTCCAGCCATAATTAGAAAGACAATTGAACTGGCTGGATACACCAAACCAGAATATGGTTTTGACTATCGGACCTGCGGAGTGATGACCTCCATTCAGGAACAGTCTCCGGATATCGCCCTGGGAGTGGATACGGGAGGAGCGGGAGACCAGGGAATGATGTTTGGTTATGCTACCAGTGAGACTCCCGAGCTTATGCCCTTGCCCATTATGCTGGCTCATAAGTTGGTGAGAAGGTTAGCCCAGGTGAGGAAAGAGGGGATACTTGATTATCTTCGTCCAGATGGGAAATCTCAGGTCACTGTTGACTACGACGATGGTAAACCAGTGGCTATAAAGTCAGTGGTGGTCTCTGCCCACCACAGCCCGGATGTGAAAATGGAGAAGATTCGGGAAGATATTGAAGAGAAAGTGATTAGGGCAGTTATTCCTGCGGAGCTCATGAGTAAGGAGATTAAGTTCCTCATTAACCCGACGGGTAGATTTGAGATTGGCGGGCCGCAAGGAGATACTGGTATGACTGGAAGGAAGATCATTGCTGATACCTACGGAGGAGTGGGAAGCCATGGGGGAGGATGCTTCTCAGGGAAGGACCCAACCAAGGTAGACCGCTCTGGTTCCTACATGGCTCGTTACTTAGCTAAAAATATTGTAGCAGGCGGAATAGCTGATCGGTGTGAGATTCAGGTTGCCTATGTTATCGGAGTAGCCGAGCCCGTCTCTCTACTGGTAAATACCTTAGGGACGGGTAACATTCCCGAGGAAAAGATAAAGGAATTAATTAGGAGGAACTTCGACCTTACTCCCGGAGGAATCATCAAGTATCTAAACCTTCGCCGTCCTATCTATAAACAAACGGCTGTCTATGGTCATTTTGGCCGCAATGAAGAGGGATTCACCTGGGAGAAAACTGACAAAGCAGAGCTATTGAAGAAGGAGGCAGGGATATAGGAGGCATTATGAAGTACGATATAAATGATATTAAATTAGCAGGCAAGGGTAAACTTAAAATTGAATGGACTGGGGCGGAGATGCCCGTTCTCGCCCTTATCAGGAAAAGATTTGCCAGGTGCAAACCTCTTCGTGGAATTAAATTAGGAGCCTGCCTCCATGTCACCTCCGAAACGGCTAATCTGATGCTCACCTTAAAGGCGGGCGGGGCTTCTCCCTACCTCTGTGCTTCCAATCCATTGAGTACTCAAGATGAGGTAGCCGCATCCCTGGTTAAACATTATAGAGTACCTGTGTTTGCTCGCCGGGGGGAGAACAATAGAACTTACTATAAGCATATAAATGAGGTGCTTGACCGCTGTCCAAACATTACCATGGATGACGGTGCTGATCTGATATCCGCGGTTCATTCTAAGAGAAAGGAGTTAGCTAAAAATATATTGGGAGGGACGGAGGAGACAACTACCGGGGTAGTGCGACTTCGCAGTTTAGAGAAAAGTGGCCTTCTTATGTTTCCCCTCGTTGCGGTTAATGATACCCCTACCAAGCGTTTCTTCGATAACCGCTATGGGACCGGTCAGTCCACCATTGATGGCATCCTGAGAGCCACCAATCTGCTCCTGGCCGGGAGGACGGTGGTGGTTTGCGGTTACGGCTGGTGCGGAAGGGGAGTAGCTTCTCGAGCTAAGGGAATGGGCGCAAGAGTGATTATTACCGAAGTCAACCCCTTAAAGGCCCTGGAGGCAGCCATGGACGGTTACCAGGTGATGTCCCTTAAAAGGGTAGCTAAGGAAGGAGAACTCTTCATTACCGTCAGTGGCAACATCAAGGTGATCAGGGAGGAGCATTTCAAGTTGATGAAGGATGGAGCGATATTAGCCAACGCTGGACATTTTAATGTGGAGATAGATTTAAGAGCTTTGAGGAAGTTAGCCAGGCGAAAGAGAAGAACAAGAGATTTCATAGAAGAATATACGCTATCTGACGGACGAAGAATAAACCTTTTGGGGGAAGGGCGGCTCATCAATCTTGCCTCAGCTGAAGGGCATCCGGCAGCAGTTATGGACATGAGCTTTGCCAATCAAGCTCTTTCGGCTGAATTTATTGCTAAGCGCGGCAGAAATTTAGAGAAGAAAATCTATTCAGTTCCCTCCCGAATAGATGAGGAGATCGCCCGCCTTAAACTGAAATCCATGCACCTCCAAGTAGATTCATTAACTGCTGAGCAGAAAAGATATCTCGCCTCCTGGGAGCTGGGCACTTAGTCCGACTTTCAGGGGCAAAAGCTGTGAAGAGAGGGGGGGAGGGGGGATTTTATCCCCTCTCCATAGAAAAAAATCTAAGATTGCAATTTTTTGTAACTATAAAGCTGATTTAAGAACTCGCTCTTTGACAACTGAATAAGGTATCTTGGCCCAGT
>JAJOKU010000030.1 GCA_021129695.1 candidate division NPL-UPA2 bacterium | reverse complement strand
TCACTCCCTTTGGGGAGCACTTTAGTGTAGTGTAATAGTAAGGAAAGTATTCTATTCATTTAACCTTCTCCACTTTTTTTCATAGCGCTTTTCCCGGGTACCTGTGCCCTTTAGGGTAGCCGCCTTGCGGCTTAATCTTATCTTCCCCTGGGGATCAATATCAATAACCTTGACCAGTATCTCCTCCCCTACCTTCACCTCATCTTCCACCCTCTTCACGTGGTAATCGGCTAACTGGGAGATATGGACCAAACCCTCCTGCCCGGGAAAGATCTCAACGAATGCCCCGAAATCGGTTATCTTCTTAACCTTGCCTAAATATATCTTTCCTATTTCTGCCTCAGCGGTAAGAGACTCGATTATCTTGAGTGCTTTCTGAACCCCTTCCTCATCGGGAGCGGAAATGGTGATCTCTCCATCGTCCTCAATATCAATCTCCGCTCCTGTCTTCTCAATGATTCCCCGAATGGTCTTCCCTCCCGGGCCAATTACAGTTCCCACTTTATCTAAAGGCACCCGGGTGACGATTATGTGAGGGGCCAATGGCGAAATCTGGGGACGGGGCTCACGGATTACCTCTTCCATTTTATCCAGGATAGTTAGGCGGGCTGTCTTGGCTTCACCAAAAGCCTCCTTGAGAATCTCCGGAGTTACACCCTCACCCTTTATGTCCATCTGGATAGCAGTAATGCC
The DNA here is from genome assembly GCA_021129695.1 of candidate division NPL-UPA2 bacterium. Classification (GTDB taxonomy): domain Bacteria; phylum NPL-UPA2; class NPL-UPA2; order NPL-UPA2; family JAGMAN01; genus JAGMAN01. Next base: position 3,885 of record JAJOKU010000030.1, on the reverse strand, counting down.
GTCTCTGGTTCCACTTATCTTCAAGTCCATGTCTCCGAAATAATCTTCCAGACCAGCGATATCGGTAAGGACTACGGCCTTCTCTCCTTCCCTCACCAATCCCATGGCTATGCCAGCTACCGGGGCTTTTATCGGAACTCCGGCATCCATTAAGGAAAGGGAACCACCACAGACAGTGGCCATGGAGGAGGAACCATTGGATTCTAAGATATCGGAAACTATTCTAATGGTGTAAGGAAACTTATCATTCGAGGGAAGCAGCGGCCTCAGCGCCCTTTCAGCTAGGGCCCCATGCCCTATCTCCCGCCTTCCCGGACCTCTCACCGGTTTTATCTCTCCTACACTGAAGGGAGGGAAATTATAGTGGAGCATGAAGGCCTTGGAGGATTCTCCCGTAAGCTGATCCAGAATCTGCTCATCATGAGCTGTTCCTAAAGTGATTACTACTAAGCTTTGAGTCTGCCCTCGACTGAAGATGGCTGACCCGTGGGTGCGAGGGAGCATCCCCACCTGACAACTGATCGGTCTAATCTCGCTCCTCGTCCTTCCATCGACTCGCTTATCTCCCTCAATGATGCGGTGGCGCACTTCCTTTTTCTCTATCTCCTCCAGAGCGGCCTTTATCTCGCTCTCTTTATCGGGGTAAATTTCAGCAAAGTGGGTTAAGGTCTCCTCTTCTACTGTCCTCCTGAGCTCTTCCCTCTGCTTTTTATCAGCTATGTTGATCACTTCAGTTATTCTTTCCCTAACAAATTCGCCTACTTTGCTCTTTATCTCCTCATCAACCTGGAATAGCTCAAACTGGCGCTTCCTCTTTCCAGCCGCCTCAACTAACTGCTCGATCCCACCAATGATCTGTCTTACTGCCTGGTGCCCAAAGAGAAGAGCTTCCTGAATTACTTCCTCACTCAACTGACGAGCTCCACCCTCCACCATGTTTATCCCATCCTTACTCCCGGCTACCACCAAATCTAATTCTCCTTCTTCCACCTGAGCGTGGGTAGGATTCAAGATAAACTTCCCTCCTTCTCTTCCCACCCTCACTGCTCCCACCGGCTTAGCCATGGGAATATCGGAAAGGGCAAGGGCAGCTGAGCCTCCGATTATCGCTAATATATCTGGGTCGTTTTCAGCATCTGCTGATAGGACAATAGCCATAATCTGAACCTCGTTCCGGAAACCGGGTGGAAAGAGGGGACGAAGCGGTCGATCAATGAGCCGGGCAGTGAGCACCTCCTTCTCACTCGGCCTTCCCTCTCTCTTAAAGAAACCCCCGGGAATCTTACCGGCGGCATAGGTCTTCTCCCGATAGTCAACGAAGAGGGGGAGATAATCAACGTCTTCTCTCACCTCCCTGGAGGCAACCGCAGTCACCAAGACAATCGTATCTCCGTATTGTACCACAGCTGCTCCGTCAGCCAATTTGGCCATCCGGCCCGTCTCCATACTCAGATTTCTTCCTCCTAACTCTATTTCTACTCTTTTATCCATAAATTTATCACAGAGAATTTTATTTTCTTCTCTGTGCCCTCTGTGGTTTCTCTTATTTTCTCAGCCCAAGCTTATCAATAGCAGCCCGGTATCTATCTTTATCCTTTTTCCTCAGGTAATCCAGCAGCTTTCGGCGTTGACTGACCATCCTGAGAAGACCACGGCGGCTGTGATGGTCCTTCTTAAAGACCTTAAAATGTTCAGTTAAATCCTTTATCCTCTCTGTAAGAAGGGCAATCTGCACCTCAGGAGAACCAGTATCCTTTCCATGCACCTCAAACTTACCAATAATCTCTTCCTTACGCTCCTTGGTCAAGGCCATTTTGTTCCCTCCAAGAAAATTTCCTCATCTCAGTCTATCACGGAATTGAGTCTCTGTAAAGTGGATTTCGGCTCAGGATTTCTCGCGCCCGTCGCCCATCCCCCTCTATCTGCCTTCTTGCCTCTTCCCGATTAGAAAAAAACTTCCTTCCCCGCATTCTCTCAATAAAGATAATTTCTAACTGAAGACCATAAAGGTCCTTTTGGAAGTCGAATAGGTGTGCTTCGATCACTCCCTCCTCTGCATTCACTATTCCTAACACGGCGGGAAGAATATTTCCATCCCACTTCACCCAGGCAGCATAAGCTCCCTCAGGCGGGACCATCTCCCCCCCAGACTTAATATTGGCCGTAGGATAACCAATACAGCGGGAGACCTTCTTTCCCCTAATTACTCTTCCGAGGATGGAATAAGGCCGTCCTAAAAGTTGCTCCGCCTCAGACAGTAACCCCTCTTGAATAAGTTGGCGAATACGGGTACTGCTCAACACCTGGCCCTTTCGCACAAGCGGCCTCAGCGGCTTCACCCTGAAACCGTACTGCTTCCCCATTTGTTTTAGAAAACTCATATCGCCTTCCCTTCCCCTACCGAATAGATAATTAGAGCCAGCCAAGACCTCCTTAACTTTTAACTGCCTGCAGAGAATCTCAATTACGAAATCCCGTGCAGATATCCGGGAAAACCTTTTATTAAAATTAACCACCAAGCAGGTCCGAACTCCAAACCCTTCCACCAGCCTGAGCTTGTGCTCGGTGGAGGTCAAAAAGGGAAGGTTATTTTCCGGCTTGAGAATTCGACGGGGATGGGGATGGAAGGTTAGAACCATACTGGTTCCTTTTATTCTTCTGGCCCGCTCGACCACCATTCTGATTACTTTCTGGTGGCCAATGTGTATCCCATCGAAGCTTCCCGGGGTTAAGACCAGGCCCCGGTAACTTCTTCGGATATTCTCCACGCCCCAAATGACTTCCATATTTTATTTAGCCCGCTTTATTCATATCTCCTTGAAATTGGAGCAGGGCGGGCTACCCCGCCCTCTGCAATCTGGAAGATTACGAGGACTTAAGTCCTGGAAATGCTCTGCATTTCTCAGGGCAATCTTTCCCCACCGCTTTGCTTCGCAAAGCGAAGCAGTGGGGATGCGGCCCTTCGCCCCGTGAAATTCGGAGAATTCCCGGGATAAAGTCCCTGCCCCCCTGCTTTCTTGCGAAAGCAAGAAGGGGGGCTAGGGAGGTGGATTACTTTAAGTAATCCAGGTTATGCATATATGGTTCCCATGAGGAGAGAAAATCCTCAGGGCGGGGAGCTTCCCTCAACTGCTCCAAACTGACTGAATCCTTAATATGGAAGGGCCCGGACCTTATCCTGATCAACTCGGACTGATGGGCTCCACAGCCCAAGGCCTCTCCCATATCAGCACATATGGTTCGAACATATGTCCCCTTGGAGCAGACAATGTCGAATCCCACTTTAGGTAACTCCACTTTCAAGATTTTAAAAGAGGATATCCTGATCTGGCGAGGAGCTCTCTTCACCACCTTCCCCTGCCGGGCCAGTTGATAAAGCCGCTTTCCCTGGTGATGAACGGCTGAGACCATGGGCGGAATCTGCTCAATTTCTCCCTGGAAGCGATTGGCTGCTTCTCTAATCTCTGCTTCGCTGACCTGGAGTTCATCCACCTCCTCCAAGATCCGACCACTGGAATCCTGGGTATCGGTAGAGACTCCCAAGATCATAGTCCCTTCATACTCCTTATCATGGTTAGTCAAAAATCTGACTGCCTTGGTGGCCTTTCCCAAACAGATAACTAAAACTCCAGTTGCTTCAGGATCCAACGTCCCAGTATGTCCCACCTTCTTCATCCGGAAGATCTTCCTTACCCGAAGAACCACATCGTGTGATGTCATCCCCCGAGGCTTATTGATATTCAGGATACCATCCATATTACAAAATCAAATATTTAGCTGATTTAACAACTCTTTCCCTATTTAATTCAAGGCATTAGCTTACCCAAAAAATTCATTTCAACCCACTTTTTTCCAGTAAAGCACGAGGTCTTAGGAAACATGAAG
>JAJOKU010000078.1 GCA_021129695.1 candidate division NPL-UPA2 bacterium | reverse complement strand
GCCCCGAGAAATCCGAAGGATTTCCGGGATAAAGTCCCTGCCCCTCCTGCTTTCTTGCGAAAGCAAGAAGGGGGGGCTAGGGAGGTGGATTATTGCCTCACGGCTAATAATCCAGGTTAGGAGTGACAGATGCGTAATTCAGAGATAGCCTCAATCTTCAGCCACATTGCCGATATTTTAGAGATAAAGGGGGAGAATCCCTTTCGGGTGCGGGCTTATCAGAAAGTGGTGCGGGTCTTGGAGAGTCTGACGGAAGAGGTGGAAGAAATATATAAAGCGGGAGAACTAAAGAATATCTCGGGAGTGGGAGAGGGCATCGCCAAGAAGATAGAGGAAGTCCTTACTACCGGGAAGCTTCAATACTATGAGGACTTGAAAGAGTCCGTTCCCTCTGGATTGGTAGAGCTTCTCAACATCTCTGAGGTTGGACCGAAGACGGCCTCTCTGCTTTATAAAGAGTTAGGGATAAATAGCGTCAAAGATTTGGAGAAAGCAGTTAAAGGGCATCGGATTAAAGACCTGCCGGGAATGGGAGAGAAGACGGAGGAGAATATCCGGCGAGGAATAGAGCTCCTGAAGCGCAAGAAAGGAAGAATGCTCCTTGGCAAAGCCTATCCTCTAGCTCGGTCCATTATTGATTCCCTGAAAAGACTTTCTGAAGTCAATCGGATAAGCCCGGCTGGTAGCCTGCGTCGGATGAAGGAGACGATAGGGGATATAGACATACTGGTTACCTCCAGGAAACCGGCTAAGGTAATGCAGGTTTTCCTTGACCTTCCTCAGGTGACTGAGGTCTTAGCTTCAGGAGAGACTAAGTCAAGCATCATTATGAAAGGAGGATTGCAGGTAGATGTGCGAGTAGTCAAACCAGATAGCTTTGGAGCCGCCCTTCAATATTTCACCGGTTCCAAGCCGCACAATATTAAGTTAAGGGAACTGGCCAATAAGCGAGGTTTAAAGATTAATGAATATGGAGTCTTCAAAATCAATGGCGGAAAGAAAGTGGCCGGTACAGAAGAAAAAGATGTTTACGTAGTTCTGGACCTTCCTTATATTCCACCTGAGCTGAGGGAAGATAGGGGAGAGATAGAGGCCGGGCAGGAAGGTTCGCTCCCTGAATTAGTTGAACTCAAAAGTATTAAGGGTGACCTGCATGTCCATTCTAAATGGAGTGATGGCTCAGATACTATTATGGAACTGGCTGAAGCCGCCAGAAAACTCAAATACCAGTATATAGCCATCTGCGACCATTCTAAATCCTTAGGAGTAGCCGGGGGACTATCGGAGGAGGATTTAAAAAGACAGATTGCTGAGGTGAGAAAAGTCAATGAAAAGCTTAATGGATTTAGAGTCTTAGCGGGAAGTGAGGTGGATATTCGTAGCGATGGCAGACTCGATTTCGAGGATGACATCTTAAAGGAATTAGACATAGTAATAGCCTCTATTCATACCGGCTTCAAGCAAGACCGAAAAACGATGACCAATCGTATCATTAGGGCTATGAATAATAAATTTGTCCATGTCCTTGCCCATCCCACTGGCCGATTGCTCCATGAGCGAGAGCCATATCAGGTAGATATGGAAGCTATTATTGAGGAAGCAAAGAGGACAGGCACCTTCCTGGAGCTGAATGCTTTCCCGGATAGATTAGACCTAAATGATGTCCACTGCCGACGGGCTAAGGAGGAGGGAGTGATGGTTACCCTGGGAACGGATGCTCACCATAAGACGCAGCTTGAGGCGATGTATTACGGAGTAGCCACCGCCAGGCGGGCCTGGTTAGAAGACAAGGACGTTCTGAATACCCTTTCACTTAAAGACCTACTGAAAAAGTTAAAACGGAGGTGAAAGATGAACGGGATTTTTGGAGTAGTTTCCAAGGGAGACTGTACGGAGATTCTATTCTACGGCACGGATTATCATTCGCACTTGGGGACTGAATATGGAGGTATAGCTGTGCTGGGAGGGGATTTTGTGCGCCAGATACACAACATAAGCCAGACTCAGTTTAAGTCAAAATTTTATGAAGATTGTAAGCGCATGAAGGGAAACAAAGGCATCGGCGTTATTAGCGCCCTTGATGAACAGCCTATTTATCTGAACTCCAGGTTCGGTCCATTTTGTATAGTCACCAATGGGCTGATAGAAAATGTGGAAGAATTAGCGGCCAGGCTGCTTAAGAAAGGAATATCCTTCAGTGAGGTGAGCAAAGAGGTGGTTAATGCAACAGAGCTGATAGCCAAGCTAATAAACCAGGGCAAGGATCTGATAAATGGCATAGAGAAGATGTTCGATGCCATAGATGGCTCCTGCTCATTGCTGTTACTTAATAGAGATGGAATGTATGCCGCCAGAGATAGGTTTGGATATACCCCTCTTGTGATTGGGAAGCGGGAGGATGCCTGGGCAGTGACTTCTGAGACCAGCGCCTTCCCGAATATTGGATTCGAAACAGTGAAACACCTCCAACCCGGGGAGATAATTCTGATAAATGAGGAGGGCATGCAGGAGAGAAGACCGGGTGGGGATATAAATCAAATCTGCGCCTTCCTCTGGATATATACCGGTTTTCCGGCCTCAAGCTATGAAGGAATAAATGTGGAGATGGTGAGGGAAAGGTGCGGTCGGTACCTGGCCAGACGGGATAAGGATATAGAAGTAGATGTAGTCTCCGGGATTCCTGATTCGGGAACTACCCATGGCCTGGGATATGCCATGGAGTGCGGGAAGCCTTACCGCCGGCCCTTGGTGAAGTATACACCTGGATATGGCCGCAGCTACACTCCGCCGTCGCAGGAGACACGCGATTTGATAGCCAGGATGAAGCTCATTCCTATCAAAGAGATAATTGAGGGCAACAGGATTGTAGTATGTGAGGATTCTATAGTCAGGGGGACTCAGCTTAAGAACTTCACCATAAAAAAACTGTGGAGTGATGGTGCCAGGGAAGTTCACGTAAGACCTGCCTGCCCGCCCTTGATGTTTCCATGCCGGTTTAATCTATCCACCCGAAGCATCCATGAACTGGCTGCTCGCCGGGCCATTCGTGCTCTTGAAGGAAAAGATTTGGAGAACGTGTCAGAATACATAGACGAGAGTTCTGAGAAATACAAGGAGATGGTGGACTGGATTGCTAAAGATTTAGAAGTTACCACCCTTAGATATCAGATGATAGATGATATGGTCAAAGCCATCAGGCTGCCCAGAGATAAGCTCTGCCTCTACTGCTGGAATGGTGAGTGCCCAAAAGGAGGATTGCCATGAAAAAATGTGAGAATCAGGAAAAGAATAAAAAGGATTGCACCTGTGACTACGAGCCATGCGAAAGGAAAGGCATATGCTGTGAATGCATAGCCTATCACAGAGGCAAGGGCCAAATGCCAGCTTGCCTGAAGTGAAATGAAGCTGCAATAAAATCCGGGCAGTAGGATGATAAAAATAGGGACCAGCGGCTTTTCTTTTGAAGACTGGAAAGGAGTAGTCTATCCAGAAAACATCACCAAAAGAAATATGTTACCCTATTATGAAAAAGAGCTTGGCTTTGATACTCTGGAAGTAAATTTTACTTATTATAGATTACCATCTACAAATACAATGCTTGGAATGATGAGGAGGACATCAAAAGATTTTGATTTCGTTGTAAAGTCACACCGGGAGATGACCCACGAGATATGGGCTGACTCAAGGAGAAAACAGTTAAAAGATACATCTGAAGTATTCTCAAAGTTTGTTTATGGTTTAAGACCTTTGATAGATGAGGGAAGATTAGGCTGTGTCCTTCTACAATTTCCCAGCTTCTTCTGGCCAAACAAACCAAATACAGACTACATCTTAGCTTGCAGAGACATGCTCGACAATATACCGGTAGTGGTTGAGTTCAGGAACAAGGCCTGGGTAAAAGAAGATACCTTTAATTTTTTAATAGAAAGCAACCTTGGCTTCTGTTGTCCTGATGAGCCGCCCTTGCCAGAACTTATGCCCTTTACTCCAAGGGCAACATCAGATATTGGCTATTTCAGATTTCATGGTAGAAATATGAACTGGTTTAAGGCATCTGTCTCAGAAAGGTATAACTACCTTTACTCAGAGGATGAACTAAAAGAGTTCGTTCCCAGGGTTAAAGAGGTTGCTGGCAGGACAGTGAAGACATATAACTTCTTCAATAACTGTCATGCTGGAGCAGCAGCCAGAAACGCCCAGATGATGAAGAACCTTATGGGCATGGGAAAGAAACCCGAAAGGAGACAAGGAGAGCTTTTCTAAAATAACAGTTGCTGTTTATCTTCAAGTATACTCCAATGTTCACTTGTTCTATGTCTGGGGAGGATTTTAAACTTAGCATCTTTTATATTATTCAGTTTAAGGTTGACATTCATTGTAATAGCTACTAATTCCGGACTGTTATTTACCTGGCTTAGATGAGCTAACCAGAAAAGAGTATTCTTCCTGTTTGGATGGTCATAGATTAGCTTGAAAGCCTGCTCATTAGAAAGATGACCTGATTTGCTTGCTATACGCTCTTTTAAGAAGCGCCGATAGGGACTTTTGGCTAAAAGCTGTGGATCATGGTTACATTCTATGATAGATAGGTGAGCATCAGACATTTCTTTCTTTACTCTAACCCGCTTTATTCATACCCCTGACAAAAA
>JAJOKU010000004.1 GCA_021129695.1 candidate division NPL-UPA2 bacterium | reverse complement strand
GACAAGCACTTAAATGAGAAAATGCTCTATACTTTACTATACTTCAAGAAAATTCCTCACCCCCCAAACAACTTTCCTTGAAGAGAGGGCGGTTCTGTGTTATAGTAAAGCAGAAATGACACGTAAGAGTGCTGCAAGCGAAGGCATCTTCATCACTCTGGAAGGTCCGGAGGGTAGTGGTAAGTCCACTCATTTAGAGAGGCTATCTGCCTACCTCAAGAGGAAGGGGTTAGAGGTCCTCTGCACCCGGGAGCCTGGCGGGACCCGGGTAGGGGAAAGGCTGAGGGAGATTTTGCTTTCTCCCCGGAACAGGGGAATGAGTCCCCTGACCGAGTTACTTCTTTATTTAGCCAGTCGGGCTCAACATGTAGAGGAAGTAGTGAGACCTGCTCTTGCTCAAGGGAAGGCGGTTATCTCTACCCGCTTCTCGGATTCCTCCCTAACTTACCAGGGATATGGGCGTGGGCTGGATAAGCAGTTAATAAGGAAGATGAACCGGGTAGCTACTGGGGGCCTGAAGCCGGACTTAACCATCCTTTTAGATATAGACATTGCTCAGGGACTGAAGAGGGCACGGGCTGGAGGTAAAGGAGATCGGCTGGAGCAGGAGGCAAGAGAATTTCATCAGAGGGTGAGGGAAGGATACCTAAAGCTGGCTAAACGGGAGCCAAAAAGGATAAAGATAGTGAAAGTTAAGGGTTCTATAGGGCAGGTCCAGAAGAGAATCAGGTATTATGTGGATGAGTTAGTATAACGGGCATCACCTGTTCAGGGCCCGAGGATCTTCCTTCGATCCCGAGGATCTTCCTTCGATCCCGAGGATCTTCCTTCGATCCCGAGGATCTCAGGACCGAGGGGCAGGACCGAGGGGTAAATATCGCCCCTACAAAAATATGCCTTTCAGTGATGTCATTGGTCAGGAGCATATAATCAAGCTGCTCAAAAATTCTCTCAAGTGTGGTCGGATAGCTCATGCCTGCTTATTTGTCGGGCCAGATGGAATAGGGAAGACCATGGTAGCCAAGACCTTAGCTCAGGCCCTGAATTGTAAGAGAGAGGATGAGGATGCCTGTGGAAGTTGTCCTGCCTGCCGTAGAATCGAGAACTTCTCCCATCCCGATGTCACCTGGGTGAGGCCAACCGGGCTGTCTCGTCAGGTAGGGATAGATGATATCCGAAGGCTTCGCCGTCAAATTTCCTTAAAACCATACCAGGGTCGCATGAAAGTCTATCTAATCACGGAAGCAGACCGGATGACGGCCCAGGCCAGCAATGCTCTTCTTAAGACATTAGAGGAGCCCCCGGCTAATTCCATCCTCATCCTGCTCACCTCCCATCCAGCCTCCCTTCTTCCGACCATCATCTCTCGCTGCCAGATGATGAGGTTTTCACCCCTCAACTTAGGGAGAATCGAAGACTACTTAGTTAAGAAACTCAACCTCTCCTTCCCTAAGGCCCGGCTCCTCTCCCGCCTTTCGGAAGGAAGGTTGGGGAAAGCTCTGTCCCTCCAGGAGAAAGCGGTCTGGGAGGAGAGGGAGAAGATTCTCAATTTAGCCTGCCAGATCTCTGTGCAGGATGACTTAGAGAAGCTTCTAAAAGTAGCGGCGGAGATAGTAGAGCTGGTCTCCAACTTCAAGCAGGAACTGGAAGAGAGGCTAAAGGATGAGTTGAGAGAAGTAGAAGATGTGATCAGCAAAGAGCAACTTGGGGAGATGAGGAAGGAAAGGATAGCTTTTTTGGCTGGAGAATCCAGGAGGAAAGTAGGGGAGATTCTGGATCTAATGATTGGTTACTATCGTGACCTTTTAGTCCTTAAAGAGGGGGGAGAAGCAATAAATTTGGATAGAAAGGAAGAGATGGAGGTAAGAGCTGTCAGTATCTCCTCCCAGGGAATAAGGAAGATTATAAAGGCAATAGAGGAGACGAAGGGATTTATAGAGCGCAATGTCAATCTTCGCCTTGCCTTAGAAACCATGACCATGAAGATAGCTGAGGAGTTGGAATATGCCAGAGGTAGTTAAAGTCAGGTTACGAGAGAGCGGTAAGATTGCCTATTACCATACCCAGGAGCTTTATCTAAACCAAGGAGATGAAGTGGTGGTGGAGGGAGAATCAGGGGAGGAGTGGGCAGAGGTGGTATCCGGGCCAGAGATTAAAGAAAGGCACGTAGGAGTGCTGCACACAGCCATAGGCAGTGCCGTAGGCAGCCGTGAGCACAGCCAAGGCAGTGCCGTCAGGCAGTGCCGTAGGCAAGCGAAAGAATCCCTCCGGAAGGTGAAAAGGGTAGTAACTGCCGAGGACAGGAAGAGGTGGGAGGAAAATGAGCGCAAAGCCAGAGAAGTCTTCAAAACCTGCCTCCAGAAGATAAAGGACAAAGAATTACCCATGAAGCTGGTCGATGCTGAGTATTCCTTCGACCGCAGTAGAATAACCCTTTACTTTATAGCAGAAGAGAGGGTAGATTTTCGGGAATTAGTAAAGGATCTGGCTCACCTGTTCAAAACAAGAATCGAGATGCGCCAGATTGGAGCAAGGGATGAGGCTAAGCGTTTGGGAGGATTTGGCCCCTGTGGACGACCTCTTTGCTGTGCCACTTTCCTGAAAGAATTTGAGCCAGTGACTATTCGGATGGCTAAGGAGCAGAGGCTATCCTTAGACCCAGGCAAGGTCTCTGGTGTCTGTGGTCGGCTTCTCTGCTGTTTAATGTACGAATGCCAGACCTACCGGGAGATGGGAAGGAGGTTACCCAGGGAGGGAACCAAGGTAATCACTGAACAGGGAGAGGGAGAGATAGTCGACTTGAATATTCTCAAGCAGACAGTGACCGTGGAGCTCAAGGAAGGACAGAAAGTGGAAATTCCAGTAGAGAAGTTGAAGCGACACAGACCCAGCCTGAGGAGGAGGGAATTGCGTGATCGCCACCGTCACCCTAAATCCAACCCTGGATAGGATACTCACCGTAGAAAGGCTCTCCGTTGGCTCGACTCTTCCAGTTAGTGACACTCGGCAGGTAGCCGGTGGCAAGGGAATTAATGTTGCCCGGGTGATAAAAGTCTTAGGAGGAGAAGTGATAGCTACTGGCTTCCTGGGGGGCCCAACCGGTGAGCTCATGGAGAAAAAATTGAGGGAAGAGGGACTAAGGGTAGGGTTCGTCAAGATCAAGGGGAATACGCGGAGCAATCTGACCATCTTAGACCCAGCCTCTAAGACGCAGACTCACCTCCTGGAGCCGGGACCGAAGGTGGATAAGAGGGAACTCGGCGAGTTTAGGAAAAAGTTTAAGAGGATAATGGCCAGAAGCAGATTTCTGGCTCTATCGGGAAGCCTCCCTCCTGGAGTCCGACAGAATTTTTATGCCCAGTTAATTAGACTGGCTAAGCAGGAAGGAGTGAGAACCGTCCTGGATAGCCGGGGAGAAGCACTCCGGGAAGGGCTCAAGGCCTCCCCTTTTATGGTCAAACCCAACCGCAGGGAGTTAGAGGAGATTGCTGGAGAGAAGCTGCGCCGCAGAAAGGATATGATTAAAGTGGTCAGGTCCATTCTTGATAAAGGAATCAAGATAGTGGCTCTCTCCTTAGGAAGGCAGGGAGCAATAGTGGCCAGCCATGAGAGTATCTGGTCGGTTTCTCCTCTAAAAATAAAGGTGGTTAACTCAGTTGGCTCCGGTGATGCTTTAGTGGCTGGGCTCATCTATTCTCTCACTAAGGGCGCAGGGATGGAAGAAACCATCCGTTTGGGGATGGCCTGTGCCACAGCCAATGCCCTTATCTCGGGAGCTGGTTTCTGCCGAAAGGAAGCCATAGAAGACTTCTATCCCCGCATAAGGCTATCCAGCCTTAGCTTCTAAAGTCATTTGGGCCTCCCGTTTCAAATTTTCTTCTCCCCATCTGATTCCCTCATCCAGCATAACTAAATAATTTAAGACAAGCCTCACCCGCTATTTTGAGCCATAGGACACCCTCGTCCTTTGCATCATCCCGGAGCAAATGGCCATTTATAATCTTTGATTTCTATTGCTCCCCCCACTGCTTTCTTAACCATGGAATGGTCAGTGAAGTAAGAATCATCCTCAAAATGCTGACCGGAGAACTCAAAGATGATGGCGTCCTTCCCTATGGCGGTAAACTGATGGACCTTTCCCTGTTCCATTACCAGAACATCCCCCGGGTTCATTTCTATCTCTTTCCCATCAACCACCATTTTTACTTTTCCCTGCCAGACCAAGAAGGTTTCGTGCTTCTTCTTATGGCTATGGGCTGGACAGGTTGTCCCTGCCCGCTGAACCAGTATCTTCCCACAGTATTCTGGGATATTGACAATCCAGTACTCAGTCAAACCAATCTGTGGTCGGTCAATTACCTTTGCCTTCTGTAATTCTGCCATAAATATTCCCTCTCTTCTATAATCTTATCCTGATGGTCTCTATCTTATTCTTACCCACAGGCATTTCAATCTCATTGCCCTGTGAAGAAAGCCTCTCTACCTTCTCCTCCAATAGGGAAACTCTTTCAACTTTATTTATGGGCTTGGGGAAGTTAATTTTAGTTTTGCACTCCTTTCCATAAGTTTCGTAAAATCGCAGTATCCACTCATCTCCATCCTCTGCCTTCTTCAAGGTAGTTAATACACGAGTTACGCATTATTTTTAGATGTCAGAAATGTAACCCTTTCAATTACA